>JBDHSY010000207.1:0-5795 GCA_039808405.1 Xanthobacteraceae bacterium | reverse complement strand
GATGCGCTCGGCCTCGTCGGCGCTGCGCGCCAGCGCCACGGCGATGCCGACCTCGCCCTCCGGGTGCACGGCGATCGACACGCCATGCTGGCCGATGGCCTTGATCGGATGGTCGAGCAGCACCTGCTGGCGATGCACGTTGACGCCGTCGCTGGTGAGGCTCGACATGATGTCGCGCACCGACACCGAGCCGTAGAGCTGGCCGCCTTCCGACGCCTGGCGGATGATGACGATGTTGCGGCCGTCGATCTTCTCGGCGACCTTGGCGGCTTCCGCCTTGGCGACGAGGTTGCGCGCTTCGAGATCGGCCTTCATGCCGTCGAAGCGGGCGCGGTTCTCGTCGGTCGCCCGCAGCGCCTTGTTGTTCGGCAGCAGGAAATTGCGGGCGAAGCCGTCGCGCACGCGCACGACGTCGCCCATCTGGCCGAGCTTGGCCACGCGCTCCAGTAGAATGACTTCCATGGTCTTGACTCCGTTGGTCGGTGTGAGGATCGATCGATCAAAGTGAAACGCGTCAGGTCGGCGGGCCCGGCGGCGGACGGCTCTGGCGATAGCGCCGGCGCAGGCCGGTCACCGCGTCGGTCAGCCCGAGGCCGATCGCCAGGAGCGCCGGCCAGCCGAACACCGCGACGCCGGCATAGGCCAGCGACAGCCACAGCACGCGGCTTGCCGCCTGCGACGTCAGCACGTGCAGCGTGGCGAAGCCGACCAGCGCATAGGCCGTCAACAGCACGGCGGCGACGACCTGCGCGAGAATGCCGAGGAGGCCGCCGGTGAAGCCGAGCGCCACCGCGAGCGCCAGCGCCGCCAGCGTCATCGGCGGCAGCTCGATGTCGCGCAGGTCCGGCCACGGCCGCGTCAGGCGCCCCGAGGTGCGGGCGATGCGCGCGCCGAGCCACAGGTTCAAGGTCAGCGTCATCATCGCGATGGTGGCGCCGGCGGCCGGCGCCAGGGCCACCAGCGCATCGAGCACGCGTTCGGTATCGGCCGCGATCTCCTGATCCGGCGCGAGCCCCATCACGCGCATCAGGCCGCGTTTGAGGGTGGCGGTGATGGTGGCCTCGTCGGCGCCGAGGGTGACCAGTGCGCCGAGCGTGGTTAGCACGGCGAACCCGGCCGCCCACAGCACCAGCCGGCCGACCGGATACCATTCGATGGCGGGGGTGGCGGCGGCGGCGGACACGGGCACGGAATCGAGCGGCCGGCCGAGCAGCGCCAGCCGCGACAGCCACCACGCCGGCAGCGCGATGCTCAGCCCGAAAGCCGCGATGTAGGAAAAACCGAACGAGACGCCGATGCCGATGCAGCCGATCACGCCGCCGATCAATGCGGCGAGCGGTCCCCAGCCGAGTCCAGCGACCATCAGGGGCAGCGGCGCGAGATAGAACAGCGCGAGCGAGAACAGCGCCCCGGACGCGATCGAGGCGAACATCAGGGCCGCGGCGCCGCCGGCGGCCAGTGCGATCAGAACAGGTATCGTCGCCATCAGCTGTCCCGCTCCCTTCGAGCGGTTAGAGGCGCCACAGCCGGCGCCCCAACCATCCAGCCCGGCACGACCCGGACTGTCTTTATGGAAACGCGGGCGCACGAGCGCGCCCGCATTGCGATCTTACCCCTGAAGTCCGCCCTTTACGCGATCAGCGGATCACGTAGGGCAACAACCCGAGGAAACGCGCGCGCTTGATGGCACGGGCGAGTTCGCGCTGCTTCTTGGCGGACACCGCCGTGATGCGGCTCGGCACGATCTTGCCGCGCTCGGAGACGTAGCGCATCAACAGCTTGGAGTCCTTGTAGTCGATCTTCGGTGCATTGGCGCCGGTGAACGGGCACGTCTTGCGGCGACGGAAGAAGGGGCGGCGGGCGCCTGCGTCGGCCATGGCAGTTACTCCTCTGTGGTCGCTTCGGCGGCGGGGGCGTCTTCACGCGGACGGCGCGGGCCACGATCACCACGATCGCCGCGCTCGCCACGGAAGCCACGGTCGTCGCGGTCGCGATCGGACTTGCGCATCATCGCCGAGGGACCTTCCTCCAGTTCGTCGACGCGCACCGTGAGGTAGCGGATGATGTCTTCGTTGATGCGCTCCTGCCGCTCGATCTCGGCGACCGCGGCGGCCGGCGCATCGATGTTGAAGAACATGAAGTGCGCCTTGCGGTTCTTGTTCATGCGGTAGGTGAGGGAGCGCACGCCCCAGTTCTCGGTCTTGGTGATCTTGCCGCCCTGCTGCTCGACCACGTTGGTGATCTGGCTGGCGAGTTCCTCGACCTGCTGCGCGCTGACGTCCTGACGCGCCAGAAACACATGCTCGTAAAATGGCATGACAGTCCTTTCCACTATGATGCGAAGTATCGGCGGCAAGCCCTTCGAGCCTTTCGGGAAAGGCTCAAAATTGCTCAGAAGGCGGGAACACGGGACGACGGGCGAGACGCCCTGTCGCATCAATCCAGCATTGGCGATGAATTGCTGCGACCGTCCGTTCAGCTCCCGGCCGAAGCTCCACGAATGGCGTGCGTTATACGGATTTTGCCGCCGTTGGCAAGCGCGCGGGCGTTCTACCGGGTCCCGGCGCGGCTTGACATCCCCCTGAGCGCAGTGTCTTACGGCCGGCGTTCCGGGCGCAGGGTCGGCCCGGCAGCGGGACCAGTTGGGGGCGACGATGACCACCAGAACTTTGGCGCTGACTTTTCCGGGCCAGGGCTCGCAGGCCGTCGGCATGGGCAAGGCCTTGGCCGAGGCGTTTCCGGTCGCGCGCGCGGTGTTCGACGAGGTCGATGCGGCGCTCGGCGAAAAGCTCACGGCGACCGTCTGGGACGGGCCGGCGGAGACGTTGCAGCTCACCGAGAACGCCCAGCCGGCCTTGATGGCGGTATCGCTCGCGGCGTTGCGGGTGCTGGAGAGCGAGGCGGGGCTTGCGGTCGGCCGCGATGCCGCCTTCGTTGCCGGCCATTCGCTCGGGGAATATTCGGCGCTGGCTGCCGCCGGCAGCCTGACCGTCGCCGATACCGCGCGGCTGTTGCGCATTCGCGGCCGCGCCATGCAGGAGGCGGTGCCGGTCGGCGAGGGCGCCATGGCGGCGCTGCTCGGGCTCGATTACGAGGCCGCGGTCGCGGTCGCGCGCGAGGCGGCCGCCGGCGAGGTCTGCGAGGCCGCCAACGACAACGGCGGCGGGCAGGTGGTGGTGTCCGGACACAAGGCGGCGGTCGAGCGGGCCGTGGAGATCGCCAAGGCGCGCGGCGCCAAGCGCGCGATGCTGCTGCCGGTGTCCGCGCCGTTCCATTGCGCGCTGATGCAGCCGGCCGCCGACGCCATGGCCGAGGCGCTGGCCGGCGTCTCCATCGCCGCCCCGGCCGTGCCGCTGGTCGCCAACGTGCTGGCCGCGCCGGTCAGCGATCCCGACGCGATTCGCCGCCACCTGGTCGCGCAGGTCACCGGCACGGTGCGCTGGCGGGAGTCGGTCGAGTTCATGGCCGGTCACGGCGTGACCACGTTCGTCGAGATCGGCGCCGGCAAGGTGCTGAGCGGCCTCGTCAGGCGCATCGCGAGCGGCGCCAGCGGCGTCGCGGTCGGGACGCCTGCCGACATCGCGGCGGCCGGCGAGCTGTTTGCCGCCGCGCGTGGCTGACCGGTCTTCTTCGTCTTCTTTGTTACGCAGCCACGGGAGCGACATCATGTTCGATCTGACAGGCCGCAGCGCGCTCGTCACCGGCGCCACCGGCGGCATCGGCGGCGCCATCGCCCGCGCGCTGCACGCGCAGGGAGCGAGCGTCGCCGTGTCCGGCACGCGGCGCGAGGCGCTCGATGGCCTCGCCTCCGAACTGGGCGAGCGTGTCCACGTGCTGCCGTGCGACCTTGCCGACAGCGTCGCGGTCGAGGCGCTGGTGCCGGCGGCGGAAACGGCGATGGGCGGCCTCGACATCCTCGTCGCCAATGCCGGCATCACCCGCGACAACCTCTTCGTGCAATTGCGCGACGAGGACTGGGACGACGTCATCAAGGTCAACCTGACCGCGACGTTCCGCCTGACCCGCGCCGCCACCAGGCTGATGATGCGCAAGCGCTACGGCCGCATCATCGCCATCACCTCGGTGGTCAGCGTCACCGGCAATCCGGGGCAGGGCAACTATGCCGCCTCCAAGGCCGGCATGATCGGCATGATCAAGTCGCTCGCCGCCGAATATGCGCGGCGCAACGTCACGGCCAACTGCATCGCGCCGGGCTTCATCGCCACCCCGATGACCGATGCGCTCAACGACAAGCAGCGCGAGGCGGTGCTGGCGAAAGTGCCGGCGGCGCGCCTTGGAACTCCGCAGGATATCGCGGCGGCTGCGGTCTATCTGGCCTCGCAGGAGGCCGGCTACGTCACCGGCCAGACCCTGCATATCAACGGCGGGATGGCCATGATCTGAGACGATTGGCTTATGATCGCAAGCAGTTGCGCGCTGCCTGCGGGGCCTTGTGGAAAGCCGGCGCGCAAGTGGTCAAGGGCGCCGAACTATGTTAACCGGGCGCCTCCGGGGGTTGGTAACAACACCTTGCATGACTTCCAAACCCTGTATATTGGCGTTGCCGGGATGGCCCGGCGTTCGGGGCGTCGGTTGCAATGGGCTGCCGTCTCGCAGCGGACCGGCAGTCACCGGGGTGGCGGCAGAGATGGCGCCCGGGCCGGGCGACAGATAGGATTTTGGCGCATTCACGCAGAAACGGCGGCCTCTACCGCGTCGCGGCAGGGTCGAGTGGAACAAGCATGAGGTTGAAGCAATGAGCGAGATTGGCGAGCGGGTTAAGAAGATCGTGGTGGAGCACCTCGGCGTCGAGCCCGAGAAGGTGGTCGAAAGCGCGAGCTTCATCGACGATCTGGGTGCCGATAGCCTCGATACCGTCGAACTCGTCATGGCTTTCGAAGAGGAATTCGGCTGCGAGATTCCCGACGATGCCGCCGAGACCATTCTGACCGTCGGCGACGCCACGAAGTTCCTCGAGAAGAACGCCAAGAGCTGACACCCCCGCCCGCGGCGCCGTACCGGCCGGACCGACCGTGTTTGACGGAGCGGCCGGCCGTTCGTTCGGAGCCCGCGCCTACCGCTCCGGGAGTTGCAGATGAGACGGGTCGTCGTCACCGGGCTTGGCATGGTGTCGCCGCTGGGCTGCGGCATCGAGACGACGTGGCGGCGTATCCTCGCCGGCGAGAGCGGTGCGCGCCGCATCGACACCTTCGAGGTCTCCGACCTGTCGAGCCAGATCGCCTGCATGGTGCCGCGCGGCGACGGCTCCGACGGCTCGTTCAATCCCGACCAGTGGATGGAGCCGAAGGACCAGCGCAAGGTCGACGACTTCATCGTCTTCGCCATGGCGGCGGCGCGGCAGGCGCTCGATGATTCCGGCTGGCGGCCGCAGACGGAAGACGAGCGCTGCGCCACCGGCGTGATGATCGGCTCCGGCATCGGCGGTCTTTCCGGCATTGCCGACGGGGCGATCCTGGTCAAGGAGCGGGGACCGCGCCGGCTGTCGCCGTTCTTCATTCCGGGCCGCCTGATCAATCTCGCGTCCGGCTACGTGTCGATCGAGTTCGGCCTCAAGGGCCCGAACCATGCGGTGGTCACCGCCTGCTCGACCGGTGCGCACGCGATCGGCGACGCGAGCCGCCTGATCGCGCTGGGCGATGCCGACGTGATGGTTGCCGGCGGCGCCGAATCGCCGGTCTGCCGGCTTGCCGTGGCCGGCTTCTGCGCGATGCGGGCGCTGTCCAGCGGCTTCAACGAGACGCCCGAGAAGGCATCGCGCCCCTACGACAAGGATC
>JBDHSY010000206.1:0-5801 GCA_039808405.1 Xanthobacteraceae bacterium | reverse complement strand
GGCAACGACCGCGAACTTGCCGCATCAAACGGGCCACGGCAACCGACATGGTCAACCGTCGGTGAACGGCGCGGCTTTGGCCGTGAACCAAATTGCAATCGCTGTTTGTCATGCTGGCGCACGATCCCGAAGGCCAGAAGCGGTTTTCGGACGAGGCCGTACTTATATGAAAGGACGACCGGGCCTGATTCAACGCGTCCGGATCGGCCTCCGAGGCAACGACGGGGCATCAGCGGCAAGACCGGCCGCGCGGGAGTGCAGACGTGGGCTTGGTGCTGGATACCATCGGCAGGCTGATCACGCGCTACCTGCAAAAGGAGATGCGCAGCTACGAGCCGTTCACGCCGAACGACCCCGAGCGGCTGCGCGGCATCATCGCACCCGGCGACGTGTTGCTGGTCGAGGGCACCAGCCGCATCTCCGGCATCATCAAGTACCTCACGCAGTCGATGTGGTCGCACGCCGCGCTCTATGTCGGCCCGATCGCGGGCGCGGCCGAGCCCGACGGCGAGCCGCATGTGCTGATCGAGGCGGAAATCGGCGAGGGCGTCTCGACCGCGCCGCTGTCGAAGTATTTTGCCTTCCACACCCGCATCTGCCGGCCGGTCGGGCTGTCCTACGAGGACCGCATCACGGTGTGCCGCTACGCCATCAACCGCGTCGGCTTCGGCTACGACACCAAGAACATCGTGGACCTCGCGCGCTATCTGGTGCCGCTGCCGGTGCCGCGACGCTTTCGCCGCCGCATGATCGCGCTGGGCTCGGGCGATCCGACCAAGATGATCTGCTCGGCGCTGATCGCGCAGGCCTTCGGCGTGGTGCGCTATCCGATCCTGCCGCGCGTCACCCGCGTCGGCAGCCGGCAGGCGCGCAGCGACATCCTGCACATCCGCGATTCGTCGCTGTACATGCCGCGCGACTTCGACATCTCGCCGTATTTCGACATCGTCAAACCGAGCATCGCCCACGGCTTCGACTACACCGCGCTCGCCTGGGCCGATAAATCGAGACCGCCGGCGGAGGCGGCGGCGGACCCCTTTCCGGTCGCGCCCCCGCTCCAGCCGCTCGGTCCTGAGGCGTGCGGCGCGCATGCGGATGCGGCTCGGCAAACGGCTGCGGCAGGCCATCGCCGCGTCCGGGGCCGGCACGGCGCCGGACCCGAAGCGCTCGCCGCCCTCTGATCCAGACGCCGGCTAGAGCGTTTTCGAGCGAAGTGGAAACCGGTTCGCGTGAAGAAAACGCGACAAAACAAAATCATAGAGCCCCGCCTCTGATTCCATCGAGAGGCGGAAATGCTCCAGCCGAGCCGCCCTTGCGGGGCGGCGGCCGCGTCGCTACCTCAAGCCTCACGTCCGCCCGAGGTCCTTCCATGATCGATGCCGTCGTCGAGGCGCTTGCGCAAATCCTGTCGCCGCCGATGCGCGCCATCCTGTGGCGCTCGATCGGGCTGGCGCTGGTGCTGATCGTCGCGGTCGCGACCGGTCTGCAACGGCTGTTGAGCTGGCTTGCCGCCTCCGGCGGCGCATGGGCCGAAGGCACGCTCGGCGCCAGCTATCATCTGCCGATCGAGATCGCGAGCTGGGTGGTGTCGATCGCCGCCGGGCTCGGCATCGTGGTCGGCGCCATCTTCCTGATGCCGGCGATCACCGCGCTGGTCGCGGGCGTGTTCGTCGACGACGTCGCCGAGGTGGTCGAACGCGAGCACTATCCGGCGGAAAAGCCCGGCACCGCGCTGCCGTTCTGGACCGGGCTCATGCAGGGCGGCAAGACCGCGGCGCTGTCGCTCGTGGTCTACCTGATCGCGCTGCCGCTTCTCCTGTTCGGCGGCCTCGGCGTGCTGGTGTTCTTCGTCGCCAATGCCTGGCTGCTCGGCCGCGAATATTTTCAGCTCGCCGCGATGCGCTTCCGCTCCAGCGCGGACGCCAGGGAGATGCGGCGCCGCAACGCCGGCACCGTCTTCCTCGCCGGTCTCGCGATCGCCGCCTTCGTCTCGATCCCGGTCGTCAACCTCGCAACGCCCTTGTTCGGCATGGCCCTGATGGTCCACATGCACAAGCGGCTGTCGGGACCGCGCGCGGACCTGATGCCGCGCACCAGCGGCCACGGCCGGGCGGTGTCCGGGGCCGGCGACTGACGCCACCGCTCACAGGGCGGCCGGCTGCCCCGCCGCCGCCGCGCCGAACGTCCTGTTGCGGCCTTGCGTCTTCGCTTCATAGAGCGCGGCATCGGCGCGCATCAGCAGATCCTGAAAATCCCGCGCGTCGGCGGGAAATGTCGCCACCCCGATGCTGATGGTGACGGGCCGGTCGAGCCCCGGATGCGGCGCCGCCGCCACGGCGGCGCGGATGCGTTCGGCCAGCACCACCGCTCCCGGCGGCGTTTCCGGGCACAGCAGCGCAAATTCCTCGCCGCCGTAGCGGAACAGTTCGTCGGCCTCGCGCTTGGTGCGCATGATGGTATCGACCACCGTGCGGATGACCTGATCGCCCCGGAGATGGCCGTGATGGTCGTTGATCGACTTGAAATGGTCGATGTCGATCATCATCAGGCTCACCGGCAGTTTCGACTGCGCGGCGACCCGCAGCATGGCCGGGCCTTTGGCATCGAACTGCCCGCGGTCGCGCAGGCCGGTCAGCGCATCGCGGCCGACCCGCTCGACCAATTTTTCATAGCGGTGGCGATAGGTGAGGCGATCGAACACGTCGACCGCTTTCTGCGGGCGCGCGCGCGGCGCGGTTTCCTCGAAAAAGCGCAGATAGAGCGTCAGCATCAGGCCGAAAAAACCGGCGGCGCCGATTTTTGCGATCCATCCGCCATAGAAGGCCGAAATCGGCACCCCCGACAGCAGGCGCAGCCCGGCATAGAAGAACGCCTGATCGAAACTCAGCACGATCGCCAGGCTGACGAAAATCCGGCCGGCAACCGTGCTGATGATCGTTGCGCCCAGGCGCTCGTAGAGGATCACCATGGCGATCAGATCGACGAACAACAGAACGGTGCCCCACACCATGAGGAAGCCGATCTGGTCGAGGAATTGCAGGTCCGGATTGTAGCCCGGCAGGCTCGCCGGATCGCTGTAGGCGCGCAAGATCACCGCCAGCACCACCATCAGCAGGTTGCCGATCAACAGGCCGTAGATCGGCTGGCGCATGCTCTCGGCGTCTTCCTTGATATAGAGCAGCAGGAAGATCGCGAGCTTGCCGGTGAACATCACGGTCGACCCCGGCGAGATCAGCCCGAACGGCAGCTCGATGAAGAACACGGCCGCGAGATAGGTCTCGAGGAAATGCATCGCGCCGAGGACGGAGTAGAACACCCCGATCCCGATCACCGTCCGGTAGTGGAAGATGGCCACCATCGCGGCGAAATAGATGGCCGCCTGGGCGAGCAGGACGAGAAAACCCACCATGTCGTCACACGCCTCCGACCGTCATGCGGTGTCGTTTCCTGCGCGCCTGGCGACCGGCGAAAGTTTGCCTGTGACCGTGCCTCGTTCAGCCGGCCGGCGCGGCCGGGCCGCCGCCCGTCGGGCGATCCCGCCTACAGCCCGAGCTTGCGGCGGCGCTGGCCGAGCGTGCGCAGCCGCAGCGCGTTGAGACGGATGAAGCCGGCGGCGTCGCGGTGATCGTAGGCGACCGCGCCTTCCTCGAAGGTGACGAGGTCCTGGTCGTACAGCGAGTACTTGCTCTCGCGGCCGATCACGGTGGCGTTGCCCTTGTAGAGCTTGAGCCGCACCCGGCCGGTGACGCAGGTCTGGCTGTGGTCGATGGCCGCCTGCAGCATCTCGCGCTCCGGGGCGAACCAGAAGCCGTTGTAGACCAGCTCGGCATACTTTGGCATCAGCTCGTCCTTGAGGTGCGCCGCGCCGCGGTCGAGCGTGATCTGCTCGATGCCGCGATGCGCGGCGAGCAGAATGGTGCCGCCCGGCGTCTCGTACATGCCGCGCGACTTCATGCCGACGAAACGGTTTTCCACGAGGTCGAGCCGGCCGATGCCGTTGATGCGGCCCAGCTCGTTGAGCTTCGTCAGCAGCGCCGCCGGCGACAGCTTTTCGCCGTCGATGGCGACCGCGTCGCCGCCCTCGAAATCGACCGTGATGATGGTCGCCTTGTCAGGCGCCGTTTCCGGGCCGTCGGTGCGCGAATAGACGTAGTCGGGCACCTCGTGCGCCGGGTCCTCCAGCACCTTGCCCTCGGAGGAGGTGTGCAGCAGGTTGGCGTCGGTCGAGAACGGCGCCTCGCCGCGCTTGTCCTTCGGAATCGGAATCTGGTTCTGCTCGGCGAAGGCGATCAGCTGCTCGCGCGAGCGCAGGTCCCATTCGCGCCACGGCGCGATGATGGTGATGTCGGGGTTGAGCGCGTAGTAGCCGAGCTCGAAGCGCACCTGGTCGTTGCCCTTGCCGGTGGCGCCATGCGACACCGCGTCGGCGCCGACCTGTCTGGCGATCTCGATCTGGCGCTTGGCGATCAGCGGCCGCGCGATCGAGGTGCCGAGCAAATACTGCCCCTCGTAGACCGCGTTGGCGCGGAACATCGGAAACACGTAGTCGCGGACGAATTCCTCGCGCAGGTCCTCGATGAAGATGTTCTCCGGCTTGATGCCGAGCAAGAGCGCCTTCTCGCGCGCCGGCTCCAGCTCGCCGCCCTGGCCGAGGTCGGCGGTGAACGTCACCACCTCGCAGTCGTAGGTGGTCTTGAGCCACTTCAGGATGATCGACGTGTCCAGTCCGCCGGAATAGGCGAGAACCACCTTCTTGACTTGCTTGCTCATGGGGATCCTGTCGGATTTGGCCGGACGGCGTGACGTTTTGCGTGCGTCATAGCACAACCCGCCCGGCGCGGAAGGCTTTCGGGCTCAGCCGGGCGGCCGCCTGGGCGCGACATGCGGGTCGGGGCCGACGTCGCGGCCGAACAGCCGCTGCATCAGCCGGTAGCCCGGCCAGGCCAGGCGGGTCAGCGCGGCATCGACGCCGGCATCGCTCCAGCGCGTTGTCGGCCAGCGGTAGATCAGGCCGTGCATCAGCCAGATGACGATGAAGGTGACGCCGCCGGCGATGATCACGTCGGTGAAGAAATGGCCGCCGAACGCCATCCGCAGCGCCCCCGTCGCCAGTCCGAATACGGTGGCCCCGACATAGGCGAGCGGCCGCCACGCGGGCGGCGCCAGCGCCGCCGGCGCATAGGTCCAGAACGCGGTCGCGGCCTCGCCGGAGAAGAACGAGCAGTTCTTCGGGCAGGCGCCGGTCGGATTCCACCACGGCTTGAACTGCCACGGCCCGTTGAACTCGGCCGTCGCCACCGGGCGCGGCCGCCCCCAGTGGCTCTTGAAGGTCAGGTTGGTGAGGATGCCGGCGGCGAGCAGCATGGTGATCAAAAGGAACGCCACGGCCCGGCCGGAGATCATGAGCGGCCGCGTCGGCCGCACCATCTTGACGATCAGCGCCACGAAGGCGGGCGCGGTGAGCGCCCACGCCACCCACATCGCGGCATCGCGCGCGACGTTGGCGAGGCCGTTGTCCTTCAGCGGAAAGGTCCGGCTCGCGGCATCGTAGAACAGCCCGGCGAGCCGCAGGTCGAGTTCGGGGTAAACCGCGAACAGCGCCGCGCAGGCGACCGTCAGGCTCACAGCGATGATCAGTCCCGTGCGGTTCATGACGGTCCGGGGCGCAGGCGCGCCGTTGCGTGGCAGGACAAGGCGAGGGGCGACAGCGAAGGTCGGCGGATTGCGGCGGGTTTTATCCGAGGCGGCGCTGAATGGAAAGCGCGGGCGGGCGGCGGGCGGCGGCGCGGGTCACCGCGCCG
>JBDHSY010000205.1:0-5802 GCA_039808405.1 Xanthobacteraceae bacterium | reverse complement strand
ACCATCTCAATCTGGTGATGCGGGTGTCCGACCGGGTCGTGGTGCTCAACTTCGGCCGCAAGATCGCCGACGGCGCGCCCGCCGAGGTGCAGTCGATCGCCGAGGTCATTCGTGCCTATCTCGGGAGCGACGAATGAGCACGGTTCTCGAGATGCGGAAGGTCAACGCGTGGTACGGCGCGACGCAGGTTCTGCACGAGGTGTCGCTGGCCGTCGGCGAGGGACAGATCACGGCGCTGCTCGGCGCCAACGGCGCCGGCAAGACGACGACGCTGCGCGCCATCTGCAATCTGATGGTGCGGACCACCGGCAGCCTTGCGCTTCTCGGCGACGACATCTCGAACACCGTGACGGAGGATATCGTTCGGCTCGGGGTGGCGCACGTTCCTGACGGGCGCGGCACGTTCAAATCGCTGACCGTCGAGGAAAACCTCAAGCTCGGCGCCTACGCGCGCGCCGACCGCGCCACCATCGGGCGCGATTACGAGCGGGTGTACGGTTACTTTCCGCGCCTCGCCGAACGGCGCCGCCAGCAGGCCGGCACGCTGAGCGGCGGCGAGCAGCAGATGCTCGCCATTTCGCGCGCGTTGATGCTTCAGCCGAAGTTGTTGCTGCTCGACGAGCCCTCGTTCGGGCTGGCGCCGATCGTGGTGCGCGAGATCTTCAGCATTCTCAAATCGATCAACGCCAACGACGGCGTCAGCATGCTGCTGGTCGAGCAGAACGCGAACATGGCGCTGAAGATCGCGCATGTTGCCTATCTGCTCGAAACCGGCGCGGTGGTGATGAGCGGCGACGCCGGCGCAATCGCCAGCGACGAGGCGATCCGTCGTTCCTATCTCGGACACTGAGGACGGCCGTGACATGAGTGGATTAGCGCTGCAAATCCTGTCGGGCCTGGCGACCGGCGGCATCTATGCCAGCATCGCGCTTGCGCTGGTGATGATCTATCAGGCGACCCATCTCGTGAACTTCGCGCAGGGCGAGATGGCGATGCTGTCGACCTATTTCGCCTGGATGCTGTTTGCCGGCGGCATGGGATACTGGCAGGTTTTCTTTCTCACGGTCGCCGCCTCGTTCCTGTTCGGCATGGTGATCGAGCGGATCGTGATCCGCCCGATCAGCGGCGGTTCGGTATTGTCGGTGATCACGGTGTTCATCGCGCTGATGATCATCATGACGAGCTTCGCGGGCTGGGTGTTCACCTTCACGATCAAGAGTTTTCCGAGTCCGTTCTCGGATTGTTGGAAGATCACGCCGCTGTTGTCGCCCCACGAGGTCGGCATGATCGCCGTCACGCTCGCCATGCTCGCGCTGGTGTTCGCGTTCTTCCGCTTCACCCCGGTCGGGCTGGCGATGCGGGCGGCAGCGCTCGATCCGGTGGCGAGTCGGCTGGTCGGCATTCGCGTCAGCCGCATGCTGGCGCTCGGCTGGGGGCTGGCCGGGGCCGTCGGCGCCGTGGCCGGAATGATGGCGGCGCCGATCGTCTATCTCGACCCGCACATGATGGGCGGCATTCTCATCTACGGGTTCGCCGCGGCTCTCCTCGGCGGCATCAACAATCCATGGGGCGCGGTGCTCGGCGGCCTGATCGTCGGCGTGCTCGAGAATGTCTGCGGCACTTATCTGGTCGGCACCGAATTGAAACTGACGATCGCGCTGGTGCTGATCGTCGGCGTGCTGCTGCTGCGTCCGGCCGGTCTGTTCGGCAAGCCGACGGTGACGCGGGTCTGATGGCCCATCGTGGCGAATGAAGCGAGACGCGACAGCATGCAACAGTCCCTCAATCTCAAGCTCATCGTGCCGCTCGCCCTCGTCGCGCTGGTGCTGCCCTTCGTGCTGGAGAGCTATCAGGTTCTCCAGTTCACGATGGTGATCATTCTCTCCATCGTGCTGGCCGGCCTGATCCTGCTCACCGGCTTCAACGGGCAGGTGTCGCTGGGGCACGGCGCGTTCTACGCCATCGGCGCCTATACCGCGGCGATCCTGATGAACGGCGCCGGCGTGCCGTACCTGGCAACGCTGCCGGTGGCGGCGCTGCTGGGGCTGGTGGCGGGGTATCTGTTCGGGCTGCCCGCCCTGCGGCTGGAAGGGCACTATCTTGCGCTCGCGACGTTCGCGCTCGCCGTCGCCACCCCGCAGATCCTCAAGCACAAGGCGCTGGAGCCGTGGACCGGCGGCGTGCAGGGCATCATTCTCGACAAGCCCGAGCCGCCGGCGTGGCTGCCGGTCGACGCCGATCAATGGCTGTACTTCGTCTGCCTGTTCGTCGCCGCGCTGCTGTTCCTGCTCGCGTGGAATATCGTGCGCGGCAAGGTCGGCCGCGCCATCACCGCGATCCGCGATCAGCCGATCGCGGCGGTGAGCATGGGCATCGACGCCGCGAAGTACAAGTCGATCACTTTCGGCGTCAGCGCGATGTACACGGCGGTCGGCGGGGCGCTCAGCGCGATCGTCACGCAGTTCGTCGCCCCGGATTCGTTCGCCATCTTTCTGTCGATCACCTTTTTCGTCGGCATGGTGGTCGGCGGCGTGCGCTCGCTCGCCGGCGCGCTGCTCGGCGCGCTGTTTCTGCAATTCGTTCCGAACCTGGCCGACGAACTGTCGAAAGCGGCGCCCGGCATCGTGTTCGGCGCCGTTCTGATCGGCTGCGTATACCTCATGCCGACCGGCATTGCCGGTCTCTACGGCGTGCTGACGGAGAAGGTGCGGCGTCTGCGTCGCTGAGCGTCTAACAAGTCAACGGGAGGAAAGCTCGTGCGTGTTGCATTTCAGTGGTTGACCGGAATCGCGGTCGCATCGACCGTGCTGTTGAGCGGTGCCTCGTCGGCGCTCGCGCAGAAGAAGTCCAGCGTGGGCGCCTCCGATACCGAAATCCGCATCGGCCAGACCATGCCCTACAGCGGGCCGGCCTCGGCGCTGTCGACGCTGGGTCGGCTTCACACCGCCTATTTCGAGATGATCAACGAACAGGGCGGGATCAACGGGCGCAAGATCAAGTTCATTTCGCTGGATGACGGCTTCAGCCCGCCGAAGGCCGTCGAGCAGACCCGCCGCCTCGTCGAGCAGGAGAAGGTGCTGCTGATGTTCGCGCCCTACGGCACCGCCACCAGCGCGGCCGTGCGCAAGTATCTCAACAGCAAGAAGGTGCCGCAGCTTTTCGTCGTGGCCGGCGGCGCGATGTGGGGCGACTACAAGAACTATCCGTGGACCATGGGCTGGATGCCGCGCTACGAGATCGAGTCCCGCATTCATGCCGACTTCATCCTGAAGAACCGGCCCAACGCCAAGATCGCGATCATCTATCAGAACGACGACTTCGGGAAGGAGCTTGCGCGGGGCTTGCGCGAGGGGCTGGGCGACAGGGCGGCGTCGATGATCGTCAAGGAGGTGAGCTACGAGGTCACCGATGCGACCGTCGATTCGCAGGTGGCGACGCTGAAGGAATCGGGCGCGGACGTGCTTCTCAGCTACACGTTTCCGCGCTTCTCGGCGCAGGTCATCCGCCGTGTCTACGACATCGGCTGGAAGCCGCTGCTGATTCTGAGCCAGACCTCGCTGTCGGTCGTCAACGTGCTCACGCCCGCCGGCCTTGAGAAGTCGAAAGGCGTCTACGCGGCGCAGTACGTCAAGGACCCTTCCGATCCGGCCTGGGCCAACGATCCTCATCTGGCGGAGTTTCGCGCCTGGATGGCCAAGTACTATCCCTCCGGCGACATCAACGACAGCTCGAACCTGTTCGGCTATGCGCTGGTCAAGACGATGGTCGAGGTGCTGCGCAAGGCGGGCGACGATCTCACCCATGAGAACATCATGAAGAGCGCGGCGGCGCTCGATATGGAGATCGGCGTGCTGGTGCCCGGCATTCGCATCAAGACCGGCCCGGAGGACTTTTATCCGGTCGAGCAGATGCACCTGATGAACTTCGACGGAAAGAGCTGGCATCTCACCGGCGAGCTTGTGGACGGCACCAGGCTGAAGTGACGGACGCTGGCGGCGGCCCTGCAAGGGGCCGTCCGTTCCCCGACCGACCGACGCCCCGGCACGTTTGAAAGAAAGGATTCGAGATGCCATTTCCCAAGTATGAGACGGCGCCGCCGCTGCTTGTCCATGGCGGGCCCGTTCGCCTGATGGACGGATCGGGCGAGATGCCGGAGGCCGTCCTCGTGGTCGGCGGCAAGGTCGTGAGCCACGGCGCCGTGCGCGATCTGGAGGCCGAGCTGGGCGCCGGCGGGCGCCGGATCGATACCAAGGGCGCGGCGATCGTTCCCGGCCTGATCGATACCCACCCCCATCTTCTGCATTTCGCGGCGCGCTCGGAATCCTTCGTCGATCTGTCCGACGCGGTCGACCACGACGACATCGTGCGCCGGATTGCCGCAAAGGCGGCGGAGACGCCGCCCGGCGAATGGATCATGACCACGCCGGTCGGCGAGCCGTATTACTTCATCCGCCGCTCCTACCGCGACCTGAAGGAGCGCGTGCTGCCGAACCGGCATGTGCTCGATCGCGCCACGGATCGCCATCCGGTTTACGTTCAGGCGTGGACGCCGGAAACGCCGAACGTCTGCGTGTTCAACTCGCTGGCGTTGAAAAAGCTGTCTCTCACCGACCATATCCCGGACCGGGTCGCCAATGTCTGGCTCGACAAGGACGATAACGGGACGTTGACGGGCATTTTGCGCGGATCGGTGAATACGCTGTACTGCTTCGATCCGTTCTGGATCCAGATCTACAGCAAGATTCCGTATCCGTCGGTCAATCCGCTCAACACCACGCGAAAGGCGATGGCCGACTACAACAGGCTGGGCGTCACCACCGTCTACGAAGCCCACAACATGACGGCCGAGCATGTGCGGGTTTACCGGACGTTGCGCGAGGCGCGGGAGCTGACGGTGCGCGTCATGGCGGCGATGGAGATCGAACTTTACGCCATGCCGCCGTACCAGCCCAAGACGGTCGCGCAGCTTTACGAGGCGCTCGATACCGCCCGCGCGCTTCAGGTCGAGGGCGACGACTACCTGTGCGTTCGCGGCGCCACGCTGTCCGACGGCGGACCGTGCTGGACCGGGCATCAGCGCTCGTTCGAGCCCTACCGCGACCCTTACGGCGAGCCGACCAAGGGCACGCGCTTCATCTCCCAGGACAAGAAGCGGGCTTTTGTGCATTACTGCGTCGAGCATGGCATGCGGGCGAATTTCTGTTCCGGCTCGCCGGGCGATCACGAGGATTTTCTCGGCGTCCTGGAGGAGGCGGAGAATGCGGGAAGCGTGTCGACGAAAAACTGGATCGTCCAGCACGCCGCCCAGATCAGCCCGCGGCAGACGGAGCGGTTCCACCGGCTCGGCTTCGACGTCACCACCTCGATGAGCTTTCCGTGGGGGCTCGGCGACATCACCGTCGAGCGGGTGGGCCCGCATGTCAGGCAGGACCTCGTGCCGCTCAACCGTTTCCTCAGGCTGGGGATGACGGTCGGCGCGGGCTCGGACTGGGGTCCAAAAAACCTGTTCGAGCACATCAAGCTCGCCGAGACGCACGAGTTCGCGCGCAGCGGCTATCGCAACGACGGCCCCGACCAGAAGGTGACGCGCGATCAGGCATTCGCGATGTGGACGCGCGAGGCGGCGCAGGTGCTGCGCTGGCAGCAGCTCGGCACCCTCGCGGTCGGCAGCCATGGCGATCTCGCCATCGTCGATCGCGACCCGTTGACCTGCGCCCTCGACGATTTGCCGGAGACCGAGGTGCTGATGACCATTCTCGGCGGACAGACCGTCTACGACGCCGGAAAGCTATGAGCGTCCTG
>JBDHSY010000204.1:0-5804 GCA_039808405.1 Xanthobacteraceae bacterium | reverse complement strand
TGCATCAGCACGTTGAGCTGCTCGGTGCCGAGCACCACGCCGGAGATGCCGCCGATGAAGCCGAACATCACCAGCGACAGGAACATGCCGGAGAACGCCGGATTGCCCCATGGCGCCTTGCGCAGCCACTCGAACACGCCTCTGTTGAAGCCGTTGCGGCGCTGCGCGGCCTCGATCGAACCGGGCACGGTCAGGCCGTGGATCATCGAGCCGAGCACGGCGAGATACATCATGTAGCTGGTGTTGACGATCTTCCACTCGGCACTGATGCCGGGCTCGGCCAGCAGGTGGTGCGCCGAGGCCAGTTGCAGGAACAGGATGTAGAGGAAGAACGCACCGCGGCTGACCTTCTCCGACAGCGGCTTGGCGCCCAGCACCAATGCGCCGATCATGTACCAGACCGAGACGTGCGCCGAGACGTTGATCTGCTGCGAGGAGTGGCCCATCGCCCACCACACCAGCTTGTACATCAACGGATCGATGTCGCGGATCAGCCCCATCGACCACAGCATGGTCGGAATGAGAATGATGGCGCCCGACACCAGCGTGAACACGGCGATGATCGCCGCGGTCAGCGCGCCGAAGGTGACGAGCGGGATCGAGCCTTCATAGGTGCGCTCGGCCCTGGCGATCACCAGGGTTGCGAAGAACAGCCCGACGCCGATCAGCGCGCCGACGGCGAACAGGATGATGCCGAGATAGAAATGCGGCCGCGCCATCATCGGCGGATAGGAGGTGAACATCACCGTCGATTCGCCTTGCAGCACGGCGATGTTGGTGATGATGGCGCCGGCCACCATCAGCACGAAGCCGAGCCAGCCGAATTTCGGCGCGGGGAGGCGGCAATTGAGCAGCACTGCGGACGCGAAATACAATACCGCGATCTCGAAGAAGATGATCCAGTACAGGAGCACGTTGGCGCCGTGCGCGGTGAGGATCAGGTAGAACCATTCGGGGGGCAGGAGCTGCACCGCCGGCCAGCGCGTCAGCGCCACCATCAGCCCCATCAGCCCGCCGACGGCGAGAAACACCACGGCCGCGACCGCGTTGGCGATGATCAGCCGCTGCGCGGCGATATCGACCTTGAGGCCGGTGAACTGGCAGGTACGGAAATTTCCCGTCCGCTCGCGCGTCGCCGCCACAACTCCCTCGAAGGTGCTCATATTACTTCGCCTCCGCCTTTTCCGCCTTTTTATCGACGACGATGATCTTGCCGGTCATGGTGTGATGGCCGATGCCGCAGAACTCGTTGCAGATGATGCCGAACTCGCCGCTCTCGGTCGGCGTCAGGGTAATGACGTGCTCGTAGCCGGGATGAACCTGGATGTTGATGTTGGTCGGTTGCAGCGAGAAGCCGTGCTGCCAGTCGACCGACGACAGGTGCAGCCGGTAGCTCTGGCCCTTCTCCAGTTCCAGCACCGGCCACCACTGCCACAGCCGCCCGAGCAGATAGATATCGACGCCGGCCGGCGGGCGCACGATCGGCGTGCCGGCCTCGTCGCCGACCTGATACTTCTCGGCGAACGCGTCGACTTTTTCCTGATAGGCGCTCGGCGTCACCTTGTAGGCTTCGGTCGCAAGGTTCTGACCGCCGATGAAGTGCCAGGCGATCATGAAGAAGAACATGAACAGACCCCACAGCAGCGCCACGGCGATCCAGATCAGTTCGACGCGCTCGACCGGCTCGTTCCACCAGGCGCGGCGTTCGGGAGAGGTGATGGCCATCGCGTCGCGCTCCTATTTGCCGACCGGAACGTTGGCGATCTCCATCACGCCCCAGACGAGATAGAGGATGGTCGGAATGGTCATGCCGATGAACAGAAGCAGGAACGGGTCGTCGAGCACCCGCTGCATGAACGGCACGGGTTCGTCGGCGGCCGGCTCGCCGGGCGGTTTAGCGGTCTGGGACATGGTGACTCCCCTCGCGTCCTCTGGCGGGAAGCTGCCACCGTTCGCGAAGCGCGGCCTTGACTTTGGGTAAGTGAGGCGCCGTCCTCCCGCCCTATGGTGGGCGCATGCCGACGGCAGCCTTTCCGTTTCCCTTGCCTGTCCCCTTGCACCGCCTGCTGGCCGGGCTCGCGATGCTGCTCGGCGCCGGCTTTCTGGTCGCCGACGTGCCGTACCGGCCCGCGGCGGGGAACAGCCCGATCACCGTCGTCTATGTCGGTGCCGAGGACTGCGGGCCATGCCGCGCCTGGCGGCGCGACGAGCGGCCGTCATTCATCAAAAGCCGCGAGTTTTCCAGCCTGCACTATCGCGAGGTGATCGCGACGCAGTTGCGCGACCTGCTGGCCGAACCGCAATGGCCGGCCGACCTTGCCGGCTTGCGCGAGCGGGTCCGGCAACAGCCCGGGGCGCCCCAATGGTTCGTGCTGCGCGAGGGCGAGGTGGTGGCGTGGCAGGCCGGCGCGTCGGCATGGCGCCGCGCGATCTGGCCGGCGATCCGCGCCCATGCCGGGACACGGCCGTTTCCGGACCGGCCGGCCGCCACCGCCCGCTGACACGGCAGCCGTCTCGCGTGGAGCGAATGCCGCGACCCGGCCGGGCTACAGATGCCGCAACACGTTCTCGCGAAACGATTCGATATGGTCGCGCATCGCCGCTTCGGCGGCGCCGGCGTCGCGATGGCTGATCGCCTGGAAAATCCGCTGATGCTCGCCGTGAACGCGCGCCTGATGGTCGGACGCTCCCAGCGAAATGAACCACAGCCGCAGCGAACGCTCATGCAGCTTGAGCAGGACATCGGCCAGCACGAGGTTGTGCGCCGCCCGCGCAATCAGGCGGTGAAACTCGCGATCCAGCAGCATCATCTGCTCGATGTTGCCCTGATCGGCGATCTCGTCGGCGTGCAGGAAGGTGTCGCGGATCGCCACGATCTCGGAGGCGCTGGCCCGCTCGGCGGCAAGACGGACCGCAAAAGTCTCGTTGAGCAGCCTGGTCTCGATGATGTCGATCACCTCGTCCAGATTGATCGAGCGCACCACGATGCCCTTGCGGGGCTGGACATCGACCAGCTCCTCGACGTGCAGCCTGTCGAATGCCTGATGGACGGGGGTGCGGCCGATCTTCAGCGCGGAGGCGACCGTGCTCTCGCTCAGTTCCTGGCCGGGTTTGAACGCGCAGGTGATGATGCGGTGCTTGATCGCCCGATAGGCTTTCTCCTTCAGCGAATCGGCTGGCTCGACCTCACCCGGCCACACCGCACCATCCGAACCGCCGTGCCCCGTCATGTCTGCCCGTGCTATCCTGCAATTGGAAGCGACACGATATCATAACCGTGCGCGATCTTTCGCCCGAGAATAGGGTCCTCGATCTCAAAATCAAAGCGCGGCGCAGGCCGTATCCCACCGATCGCATCGAACGTGCCGCAGAACATGATCGTGCCTTCGGGCAGTTCCTTGCCGCCGGTAAAACGGCCGATCAGGTCGCGCGGGCCGAGCATTTCGACGAGGCGGCCTTGCTGATAGAGGATCTTCTTTCCGTCGGCCGTGACGAACGAGCGCAGCGTCAGGCTGTCCCAGTGCGTCTCGACCTCGTCGACCGGCCAGAACGTCGAGGCGATGGGCTTGTCGCAAAGCTGCTTGGAAACCGTCACGCCATAGGTCTCGACCTCGCGGTCGGTGTGGTCGGAGCCGGCGCCGACCCAGAGCCTGCCGTTGTGCTGGAGCAGCACGTATTCCACCTCGCCGCTCGAGGCGGTGCCGACCGCCTCGATCTGACCGGCGGTCGTCAGCCGGCTATAGCCCACCCGGTAGAAGATCGGCGTCGCCGCCGGCCGCTTCACGCCGAGCGCCTCCAGTTCGACGATGTGCTTTTCCAGCGCCACCGGGTCGCGGCCGGTCCAGCCCGCAACGACGCAGGCCCCGAGGTTGACCGTGGCGGCCTCAGTGCCGCGACGATCGACGAGCGAAATATTGAGCACCTGACCTGACATTCCTTTTCCCACTCAATCGAACCTAACCAAGCTCCGCGGCGCGCCGCAGGCTCGAGATCATCGAAACCCGCTCCAGGTAGCGCCGCCGTTCCTCGTGATCGCCTGCGATCCGCCGCAGACGGTCGCGAAACTCTGCCTGCGCCTCGTCCGTCGCGGCTTCGAGATCGCGCTTGTTCTGGATGGTCTGCGTCTGCACGCTTTCGATCGTCACCTGCCGCCGCTGCAGGTCGTAGCGATCCAGCTCCGCTTCGGCGCATTCGCCGTGGATCACCGCCGCCAGCTTCGCCGACAGGTTGATGGCGTCGTGGATGCCGCCGTTCATCCCCATGCCGCCGAGCGGATTGTTGATATGCGCGGCGTCGCCGGCAAGAAACGCACGGCCGACGCGAAAGCGCCGGGCGACGCGCTGGTGCACGCGATAGAGCGTCGCATGCACGACCTCGAACCCGGAAACGCCGGGCACGACCCGGGCCAATTGCGCCTGCCCGAACGCGCGGCTCATGGCGACCTCGTCGCTGACATCCTGCGCCACGGGAAACATCACCCGCCACATCCCCGGTATGCGCAGCAGAAAATGCCAGCAGGCGGGGTCGGCGACGTAGTTGACCGACACCAGCCCGTCCATCACCGCGTCGAAATCGAACGGCGTGCTCAGCACCAGGAAGCGCTCGGGCCAGGTGAACCCCTCGAACGTGACGTCGAGCGCGTGGCGCACCTCGCTGCGCGCGCCGTCGGCCCCGATCAGCCATGCCCCTCGCCGCGCATCGCTCGTGCCGTTGGCCTCGACCCGGACGCTGACGCCGGTGCCATCCTGCTCGACGCCGCGGACCTGAACGCCGAACTCGATGTCGAAGTCGCTGCTGCGGCTCAAGCGGTCGAGCAGGATGCGGGTCAGCTTGAACTGCTCGCACTGCACCCGATAGGGATGCGCCGTCTGGTCCGAGATCTCGCCGAAATCGAACTCCGCGATCACGCCGGCCTTCGAGCGGTATTGCAGCCTCGGCGCCTTCAGGCCCTGATCGATGAGCGGCGCGGCCGCCTCCAGTCCGTCCAGCATGTCGAGGGTCGGCGGGTGAAACGTCGAAGCGCGCGATTCGGAGCTCAGTTCATCGCCGGCCTCGAGAACCGTTACAGGAATATTCCGGCGCACCAGCCCCGCCGCCGCCACCAGGCCCACCGGCCCCGCACCGGCGATGATCACCCGATCCTCTGTCATGCGCACGATCCATCGTGGCGGCGCGTCATCGTGTCCGGTTCAGCCATGCGTCAGCCCGTCCCACTCCTCTTCGCACGCCTGGCCATCGCCCTCTCAAGGGGTCTCCCCGGTGCACGCATCATCTGATGTTTCAGATAACAAGATACAGTCCGCCCCGTCAATTCATACTGCTATGCAATGCCGTACTGTATGGGTTGAAGCCACTGAAGCCGGTTGACGAAAATTGATATTTCAGATTACAACTTCCTGCCGGGTTTGAGCCCGCGCACCGGCGACGAAGAGGAACGACCGATGCCTGTCAACAAGCTGCACGACGAATTCCATACACTCGACCTGTCGCAAGGATGGGAAGTTCCGACGGGATACCCGACGGGAATCAAACAGAAGATTCTGTCCGGCGGTCTCGACGAAACGAACAAGCGGGGCAGCCGCACCCGCCTGCTCAAGTTCGACGCGGGCACCTACACGACGAAGCCGTTCGTCCACGACTACTGGGAAGAGGTTCTTCTCGTCTCCGGCGATCTCACCGTCGGCAACGACGAGGCCGGCAACGGCGGCACGTCCTACGCGCCATTCACCTACGCCTGCCGGCCGCCGGGCGCGGTGCATGGGCCCTTCAAGTCGGAAAAGGGCTGCATGCTGATGGAAATCCAC
>JBDHSY010000203.1:0-5809 GCA_039808405.1 Xanthobacteraceae bacterium | reverse complement strand
CCGCGCGGCGCGCGACCTGCTGGCGCAGGTCCCCTATGCCGCGCCGCGCGATGTCGTCGATCTCGGCTGCGGCCCCGGCAACTCGACCGAGCTTCTGGCGCGACGCTGGCCGCAGGCGCGGATCGGCGGCGTCGATTCCTCCGACGACATGCTGCGGCAGGCCCGCGAGCGGCTGCCGCAGGTCGCCTTCGCCAAGGCCGACCTCGCGCAGTGGTCGCCGCCGCCCGGCGTCGACGTGCTGTTCGCCAACGCCGTATTCCAGTGGGTGCCGGACCATGTCGCGCACCTCCAGCGCCTCGCCGCCGCGCTCGACGACAGTGGCGTGCTGGCGGTGCAGATGCCGGACAATCTCGACGAGCCGAGCCACGCCCTGATGCGCGCCACCGCGGCCGACGGGCCATGGGCGGCACAACTCGCGAGCGCCGCGGCCGCGCGCGGTCCGCTGCCGGCGCCGGCGGTCTATTACGACGCGCTCAAGCCGCTCTCGGCCCGCGTCGATATCTGGCACACCGTCTATTACCATGTGCTGGACGGCCCGGCGGCCATCGTCGAATGGGTCAAGGGCACCGGCTTGCGCCCCTTTCTCGACCCGCTCGACGAGGCGATGCGCGAGGCGTTCCTCGCCGCCTATACCGAGCGGATCGCCAAAGCCTATCCGCCGTGCGCCGACGGCCGGGTGCTGCTCCGGTTCCCGCGGCTATTTGTCGTGGCCGTCCGCTGAAATTTCGCCACGGACCCCGCCGCATATCGCGCCCGCGAAACGCGAATCAGGCAGAATCCGTTCGCATTGAGCGTCGGGTCTGCCGCTTCGGCCGCCTTAAGTCCGTCCGACTTTCCAACGATTTTTCATTCAACCCGAGATCATTCCTTCCATGTCCCTGACACCGGAAACGTCCCTTCCGCCGCCTTCGGCCGCGCCCGGCCTGCGCCCGCTGCCGATGCTGATTTTCTCCTCGCGCTGGCTGCAACTGCCGCTCTATATCGGCCTGATCGTCGCCCAGGGCGTCTATGTTGTGCTGTTCCTCAAGGAACTGTGGCACCTCATCGCCCACGCCACCGATTTCTCCGAGCAGCAGATCATGCTGGTGGTGCTCGGGCTGATCGACGTGGTGATGATCTCGAACCTGCTGGTGATGGTGATCGTCGGCGGTTACGAGACCTTCGTCTCGCGCCTCAATCTGCAGGGCCATCCCGACAAGCCGGAATGGCTGAGCCACGTCAATGCCAGCGTGCTCAAGATCAAGCTGGCGATGGCCATCATCGGCATTTCCTCGATCCACCTGTTGCGCACCTTCATCGAAGCCGGCAATCTCGGCGACGTGGGGCGGACCACCAACTACACCGAGACCGGCGTGATGTGGCAGACCATCATCCATGTCGTGTTCATCCTCTCCGCCATCGGCATCGCCTATGTCGATCGCCTGTCGGCGGAATCGATCGAGGATGCGCGGAAGGCGGCGCATTGACGGGGCGCTGGCCGCACGCCTTGCGCTGCGTTGTGCTGTCCGCCGGCGTGGCGCTGGCCTCGATGCTCGCGGCCACGCCGGCGCGGGCCGACGCGGCGTTCACCCGCTTCGTCGCCTCGCTGTGGCCGGAGGCGCAACAGGCGGGCGTCACGCGCGCGACATTCGAGGCCGAGACGCGCGGGCTTGAGCCCGACTACAAGCTGCCCGATCTCGTGTTGCCGGGGCGCTCCCCGTCTGCGGCGCCGCCGCAGGCGGAGTTCGTGCAGGTGCCGGCCGACTATGTGAAAGAGGCGGCGATCGCGCGGCTTGCCGTTCACGGCCGCAAGATGCGCCAGCAGCATGCCGGTGTGCTCGAGCGCATCGAGCGGCAGTACGGCGTGCCGGGCAGCGTCATTCTGGCGATCTGGGCGCGCGAGACCGATTACGGGCGCCACCGCCTGCCGCACGATGCGCTGCGCGTGTTGGCGACGCAAGCCTATGTCGGACGCCGCAAGGAGATGTTCCGCACCGAGTTCGTTCTGGCGCTGAAAATTCTCCAGGAGCGTCACGTCGCGCGCAAGGACATGCGGGCCTCGTGGGCCGGCGCGATGGGGCTGACCCAGTTCCTGCCGTCGGAATTCTACAAGCACGCGGTCGATTTCGACGGCGACGGTCACCGCAACATCTGGACATCGGTGCCGGATGCGCTGGCCTCGGCCGCCCGCCAGCTCGTCAACAAGGGCTGGCAGCCGGGCGTGCGCTGGGCTTACGAGGTGCGCCCGCCGCGTTCGGCCGACTGCTCGCAGGGCGTGCCGGAGGTGCGCAAGCCGATGTCGCAATGGCTGCGCGAGGGTTTTGTGCCGGTGCGCGGCGCGCGGTTGGGCGCCGCCGAACAGGCGCAGCCCGCCTCGTTGCTGCAACCGGAAGGCAGCTACGGCCCGGCGTTCCTGACGACGAAGAACTACTTCGTCATCAAGGAGTACAATTTCTCCGATCTCTACGTACTGTTCGTCGGCCACCTGGCCGACCGCATCGATGGCGGCGCGCCGTTCGCAACGCCATGGTCGGCCTCCACCCAGTTGCGCAGCGCCGACGTCGAGGCGATGCAAAGCCACCTCACGCGGCTCGGGCTCTATCGCGACAAGATCGACGGCAAGGCCGGCATGCTGACGCGTGCAGCGCTCGGCGCCTATCAGAAGCGCGCCGGGCTCAAGGTGGATTGCTGGCCGAGCACGGACGTGCTGCGGGCGATGCAGATGCGTTGACCGTGCAATAAAAAAGCCCGGCATTGCGCCGGGCTTTTTCTTTCGCGATGCGTGCGCTCAGTCGCACACTTCGATGCGCCGGACGCGCCAGCCGTAGCCGTCCCAGAACCGCTGGCGCTCCCAGCGGCAGGGCGGGGCATAGTAGCGCGGCGGCGGCGCCACGTAGACCGGGGCAGGCGCCGGATAGGCCGGCCGGCTCGCCAGCGCGCCGCCGATCAGGGCACCGCCGATCAGGCCGCCGACCACGCCGGCGGCCACGTCGCCGCCGCCCGCATGGGCCGGCGCGGGCGCTGCGACCATCGAGGCGGCGAGCATCCCGCCCGCCGCCAGGCACGCCATCATTGTCTTCATCATATCGTTCTCCTCACAGGCGCCTGTCCCGGCGCCAAGCCCGCAGACGATGGGAACCGTGCTCACGATGGTGGCCGCCTGCGCCCGTTCGGGCCGGCGGCCACAACCGTGCCGCTGTCGGCATAAGGCAGCCGAAAGCGGCGTTTTTCAGTCTGCGCTCGCGCTTACGGGCACACCCGGACGTTGCGCAGGCGCCAGCCGAAGCCGTCCCAGAACTGCTGGCGCTGCCAGTGGCAGCGCGGGCCGTAATAGACGGGGCCGCCGCCGTAATAGCCGTAGCCCGGGGCGTAGCCGTAGCCCGGGCCATAGGCATAGGCCGGAGCGCCGGCCAGCGCGCCGCCGATAATGGCGCCGGCGGCAAGGCCGCCGATCACGCCGGCGGCAACGCGGCCGCCGCGGGCTTCGGCAGGGGTGGGGGTGGCGAGTGCGGACACAGCGATCAGCGCCGCGGCGCCGGTGGCCAAAAGCATCTTCTTCATGACATTACCTCTCTAGCCTCTCGGGCCTTGCAGCCGTCCGTCCGGCACGGCCGCAGGAACTGTCAGGGCGGGATCATGCCTGTCGCGCTTGAATGAAGGCTGAACGGAGACGCCGGAATCCGGCCATCTTTGCCACGCCGGCATTAACCAACGCCAAACCGAAACGCCAAGACCAAGCGCAGCGCCAAGCCTGCCCGTTTCCCTTGTCGCCGGAGAAAGAAACGCTCGGCCGGCCCCGGCGGTTCACGGGGCGTGGGCCGAAAATGCTACCGGCGCCGCGGCGCGTAGTTTGGAATCCCTTCAAACTGCTGTTTTTGCTTTTGCATCTCCTTCCAGCCTTCAATATTCAGAATGGCAGAAACGTCGATCAGGGGTCGGTTGCCGCGCAATCATGATTGTCTGTTCCTGCAATGTTCTGAGCGATCACGATGTCCGCAGCGCCGTTGACGGCGCGACCGACCTGCCGCCGCGCTCTCCCAACCAGGTTTACGGCTGCCTCGGCTGTAGCGCCCAGTGCGGCCGCTGCGCCCGCACCATCCGCAAGATCATGACCGAGGCGCTCGGCGCCTGCGCCAAGGGCTGCTGCGAGGGCTGCCCGCATTCCGCCGCGCATGGCCACGCCCATGCGACCAAGCCGGTGCCCGACATGACCACGCTCCCCGTGGACCTCGTCGCTGTCGGGCCATAGATCGGCCGGCTCCCGCTCCGCCAGTTCCTGACCCGGAATCGCAGCATTTGCGCAGGGGTGCTATGTGCACCGCAACAAGCCTTGATTTCCGTCGCCGCTTAGCTTAGAAAGATTCTAAATTAGAACGGTTCAACATCCGTAGGGGATGGTGGCCACCCACCTGCTGATGGCCGGATGAGAGCCAGGCGATAACGGAGCGGACAATGAAGGGTGATGCAAAGGTCATCGACTATTTGAACAAGGCGCTGCGCAGCGAGATGACGGCGGTCAATCAGTACTGGCTGCACTACCGCCTGCTCGACGACTGGGGCCTGAAGGATCTGGCCAAGACCTGGCGCAAGGAATCCATCGAGGAGATGCAGCACGCCGACAAGCTGATCGACCGCATCATCTTTCTCGACGGCTTCCCCAACATGCAGGTGCTCGATCCGCTGCATATCGGCCAGAACGTGAAGGAAATTCTGGAGTGCGATTTGCAGGCCGAGTACGGCGCGCGCGCGCTCTATGAGGAAGCGGCGACCTATTGCCGCGAGGTCAAGGACTACGTCAGCAAGGACCTGTTCGAGGACCTGATGAAGGACGAGGAAGGCCACATCGACTTTCTCGAAACCCAGATCGACCTCGTCGGCAAGATCGGCGTCGAACTGTACTCGCAGCGCCATATCGGCGATCTCGACTGACGAGGCGCCGCCCGAAACGAAAATGCCCGCGCATGGCGCGGGCATTTTTTTGTCGGGGGAAGCGGCAACCGCAGGAGCGTTTTTGCTTTGGAGGGTATCGAAAGCAAAACGCTCCCGGGTTTTGTTCAGACGCGTTTCCGTCACGCGAACCGCGTCCCGCCCTCGGATCGAGCCCAGGGCACGCTGCGCTCGAAAACGCCCCTCACAGCGCCTTGTTGCTCTCCTTCACGGCATCGGCCTCGACATAGACCTCGCCGCCCATGTCGAGAAACTTTTTCGACATTTTGGCCATGCCGGCCTTCGCCAAATCCTGAAGGGAGCCGGCTTCGGCGGCCGCGCCGGCCTCCGCCGTCGCAAGCCCGAGCGCGGCCTTTTCGTTGGGGCCGAGCGTTGCGGCGTAGTCGCGCACGTCCTGCGTGATCTTCATCGAGCAGAACTTTGGCCCGCACATCGAGCAGAAATGCGCGACCTTGTGCGCGTCCTTGGGCAGCGTCTCGTCGTGGAAGGCGCGCGCCGTCTCGGGATCGAGCCCGAGGTTGAACTGGTCCTCCCAGCGGAAGTCGAAGCGCGCCCGCGACAGCGCATCGTCGCGCAGTTGCGCCGCCGGATGGCCCTTGGCGAGGTCGGCGGCGTGGGCGGCGATCTTGTAGGTGATGACGCCGACCTTGACGTCGTCGCGGTTGGGCAGGCCGAGGTGCTCCTTCGGCGTCACGTAGCACAGCATGGCACAGCCGAACCAGCCGATCATCGCAGCGCCGATGCCGGAGGTGATGTGGTCGTAGCCCGGCGCGATGTCGGTGGTCAGCGGTCCGAGGGTGTAGAACGGCGCCTCGCCGCACTCTTTGAGCTGCTTGTCCATGTTGATCTTGATCTTGTGCATCGGCACATGGCCGGGGCCTTC
>JBDHSY010000202.1:0-5835 GCA_039808405.1 Xanthobacteraceae bacterium | reverse complement strand
CGAAGGTCGACTGGGCGCCGACGAAGGCGATCCGCAACGTCTCGGGCAGCGTGTCGCGCACCTCCTCGACCTTGCGCTTGATGCCGGCGATGATGTCGAGCGTCGAGGCGGAGCCCGCCTTCAGCACCATCATCAGCACCGAGCGGTCGCCGTCCACATGCACGATGTTGGTCTGCGGCGGGTTGCCGTCGCGCACCGTGGCGACGTCGCGGATATAGACCATCGCGCCGTTGACGGTCTTGATCGGCAGGTCGCTCAGGCCCTGGATGCGCTCCGGCGAGGTGTTGAGGTTGACGGTGTATTCAAAGGCGCCGATCTTCTGGGTGCCGACCGGCGTGATGAGGTTTTGCGCCGCCAGCGCTGTGGCGACGTCCTGCGCGGCGAGCCCGCGCGCCTGCAACGCCGCCGGATCGATATCGATCTGGATCTGGCGCTGCTTGCCGCCGTAGGGATAGGGGATCGCCGCCCCCGGCACCGTGACCAGCGGCGTGCGCAGCTGGTTGATGCCGAGATCGGCGAGGTTTTGTTCGGTCAGCCCCTCGCCGGACAGCGCCAGCTGCAAAATCGGCACCGTGGACGCGCTGTAGTTGAGGATCAGCGGCGGGTTGGCGCCCGGCGGCAACTGGCTCAGCATGGTCTGGGCGATGGCCGTGACCTGCGCGTTGGCGATGCGGATATCGACGTTGGGCTGGAAGAAAATCTTGGTGATCGACACGCCGGCATAGGAATTGGCGACGATGTGCTCGATGTCGTTCACCGTGGTGGTGAGCGCGCGCTGAAACTGCGTGGTGATGCGCCCGGCCATCTTGTCGGCGGGCAGCCCCGTGTAGCGCCACACCACGCCGATCACCGGGATGCGGATGTCCGGGAAGATATCGGTCGGCGTGCGCAGCGCCGCGAGCGGCCCGACGATCAACAGAAGCAGCGCCAGCACGGCAAAGGTATAGGGCCGGCTAAGCGCGATGCGGACGAGCGCAACCATCCGGGGCGTTTCCCTCGTGAGCCACGCAAAGGGAGGGGCCGGCGTCCACTCACCCGTGCGGAGGCGGCATTTTTATCAGAGAACCGCCGTCCGCCCTGCTCTACAGAGAATCGCCGCCGGTCACAATCCGTTGAGAGGATGACCGTTAACGCCCCGCCGGCGGCGGGGGCCGCTACACCGGCAGGGTGTCGCCGCCCTTGAGGTGCAAAATTTCACGCGCCTCGTCGGGGGTCGCGACCTCGAGCCCCAGTCCCTCGATGATCTTGCGCACCGCCAGCACCTGCTCGGCGTTGGATTGGGCGAGCCGTCCGGGGCCGCCCCACAGCGAGTCCTCGAGCCCGACGCGGACGTTGCCGCCCATGGCGGCCGCCATTGCCGCGATCGGCAACTGGTTGCGCCCCGCTCCCAGCACCGACCAGCGATAGCTGTCGCCGAACAGCCGGTCGGCGGTGCGCTTCATGTGCATCACCTCGTCGGGGTGGGCGCCGATGCCGCCTTGCAGGCCGAACACGGTCTGCACGAACAATGGCGGCTTCACCAGACCCTGCTGCAAAAAGTAGTTCAGGTTGTGCAGGTGGGCGGTGTCGTAGCACTCGAACTCGAAGCGGGTGCCGGATTCCGACAGCGTGCGCAATACGAACTCGATGTCCTGAAAGGTGTTGCGGAACACGATGTCCTTGTTCTCGAGGTGCTTGCGCTCCCACTCGTGCTCGAACTCCTTGAAGCGGCCGAGCATGCCGAACAGGCCAAAATTCATCGACCCCATGTTGAGGGAGGCGACCTCCGGCTTGTAGACCGCCGCCGGCCGCACACGCTCGTCGACCGTCATCGTCGGCGAACCGCCGGTGGTGAGATTGATCACGCAGTTGGAGCGCTGCTTGATGACCTTCAGGAACGGCGCGAAGGCTTCCGGCGACTGGTCCGGCTGGCCGGTTTTCGGATTGCGCGCGTGCAGGTGCACGATGGCCGCGCCCGCTTCCGCCGCGCCGATGGCGGCGTCGGCGATTTGCTCGGGCGTTACCGGCAGCGCCTTCGACATCGACGGCGTGTGGATGGCACCGGTGACGGCGCAGGTGATGATGACTTTACGGCTCATGACTTGACTTTCTTTCCTGCTGGTCGACTAGAGACGGTTACGGCTCGCTCACGGCCTGCCGCTTGTGGGCGGCGAGCGCGGCAAGGCGCTCGTTGCGCCACTGCGTGCGCGCATCGAGCCGCTCGGGCGCGGCCTCGTGCGGCCATGCCGCGATGACGCGGTCGGCGTTCGGGCTTTGATAGACGTCGGGGCCGGCGGCCGCCGCCGCCAGTTCCTTGTAGAAGCCGGTGTAGCGCGCGCAGTAGTCGGCGATGCCGCCCGGCGCATTGAGTTCGATGGTTGCGAGCGGGCCGAGGAACGACCAGCGCGTGCCAAGCCCGTCCTTCACGGTGTGGTCGAGGTCTTCGGCCGAGACATAGCCCTCGCCGACGAGCCGGAAGGCTTCCGCCAGCAGCGCGCCTTGCAGGCGGTTGAGCACAAAGCCGTTGATCTCGCGCCTGATCGTCACCGGCACCTGCCCGATGCCGCGATAAACCTCGCGCGCGCGGGCGACGGTCTGTGGCGCCGTCCACGGCGCGCCGCACAGTTCGACCAGCGGGATCAAGTGCGGCGGGTTGACGGGATGGCCGACCAGGCAGCGCGCCCGGCCGGGCAAGTCCTCGGTGAAGCGCGAGGCGACGATGGCCGAGGTGGACGAGGCGAGAATGGCGTCGGGCGGCGCAAGGCGGTCGAGTTCGGCGAAGATCGCGCGCTTGTCCTCGACCTTTTCCGGGCCGTTCTCCTGCACGAAGGCGACGCCGGCGACCGCTTCGGCAACATCCTTCGCCACCGCAACGCGCGATGCCGCCGCTTCGATATCGCTCGCAAGGCCATGGCGGGCCAGCGCCGCAAGCTCGCCTTTTATACGCGCCGGCGCGGCGGCCAGCGTCGGGGCATGCGGGTCGGTCAGCCGCACCTGCCATCCGGCGCGCGCGAAGATGGTGGCCCAGGCGCAGCCGATCAGGCCCGCTCCGACGATGGCGACGCTTTGCTGTTCCGACATGAGTCCTGTTTCCACGCTAAAGCCACAACACCTTGCGGCGCAGGTCGAGGTCGTCGCGCAACGCCCGCGACGGCCCGCGATGGATCACCCGGCCGCGCTCCAGCGCGACGGTGGTGTCCGACAAGGCGAGCGCGAGATCGAGGTGATGATCGACGATAACGATCGCCACTTCCTTGCGCAATCGGTCGAAGGTCTCGAACAGCTGCTCGACCACCGCCGGCGCCAGCCCCTCGAACGGCTCGTCGAGCAGCAGGACGCGCACGTCGCCCGACAAGGCGCGCGCCACCGCCACCATCTGCTGCTCGCCTCCGGAGAGATAATCGGCCGGACTGTCGAGCCGCTCGCGGATGCGCGGGAAGTAGTCGTAGACGCGCTCGCGCGTCCAGTGCACGCCGTGGCCGGTCTGGCGCTTGAGGCCGCCCAGTTCGAGGTTCTGCTCGACGCTCATGCCGGCGAACAGGCCGCGCCCCTGCGGCACATAGCCGATGCCGAGCCGCGCGCATTCGGCGGACGGCCGCCCGGCCAGTTCGTGGCCGGCGAGCTTGATCGAGCCGTTGGCCGGCGGCGCGATGCCGATCAGGGTTTTGAGCAGCGTCGATTTGCCGGCGCCGTTGCGGCCCAACAGCGCGATGATCTCGTTCCGGTGCAACGTGAAACTGACATCGTTGAGGATATGGCTCTTGCCGTAGAAGGTATCGATGCCGGCCACCTCCAGCAGCGGCTCCGCCTGCGCCGCCGCCGCGCGCGGGCGCGCGGCGATCGCGGCGGCGCCGGAGCCGATATAGACCTCCTGCACCCTGGCGCTGCTGCGCGCATCCTCCACCGTGCCGTCGAGCAGCACGCGGCCCTCGTTCATCACCGTGACGCGGTCGGCCAACTGGAACACGCGGTCGATGTCGTGCTCGACCAGCAGCACCGGCAGGTCCGTGGAGATGCGCTTGATGATGGCGCCGATGCGCTCGCGCTCCGCCGCGGCGAGGCCCGCCAACGGCTCGTCGAGCAGAAGAATGCGAGGCGCGGTCGCCAGCGCCACCCCCATGTCCAAAAGCCGCTGCCCGCCATAGGACAAGGCGCCGGCTTCCGCGCGCTCGATGCCGGCAAGGCCGAGATAGCGGATCACCGCGTCGGTCTCGCGGTTGATGTCGGCGATGGAGCGCGCATCGGTCCACGGATCGAAACGGCGCGGATGGCGGCCCTGCACCGCGAGGCGGATGTTCTCGTTGACGCTCAGCGTCGGAAACAGGTTGGTGATCTGGAACGAGCGGCCGATGCCGGCGCTGGCGATCGCCTCCGGGGTGCGGCCGGCGATCGACCGGCCGAGCAACTCGACCTTGCCGCTGTCGGGCGCGAACAGGCCGGACAGCAGGTTGAAGGCGGTGGTCTTGCCGGCGCCGTTCGGCCCGATCAGCGCATGCAGCGTGCGGTCGGCGACCGCGATATCGACGCCCTGCACCGCCTTGATGCCGCCGAAGTGCTTGACGATGTTTTGCGCCGCCAGCACCGCCGCGCCATCGACATGCGCGGCCGGGCGCAAAAAGTCCGGCAGCGGCAGCGCCTCGATCTTGCGCGCCGCCATCGCCGCATCCTCGACGACCTTTTTGCGGAACGGCGCGGTCAGCCGTTCCCATACGCCGACGAGGCCGGTCGGCGAGAACACCACGAAGGCGACGAAGATCAGCCCGAGCCAGAACAGCCAGTTTTCGGTATAGATGCCGAGGAATTCGCGGAACAGCACGTAGAACAACGCGCCGATCGCCGGGCCGATGAAGCTGCGCATGCCGCCGATGATGACCATCGCCAACAGTTCGCCGGAGAAGGTCACGCTGATCGGATCGGCCGAGGTCATGCGGTTCTTGTAGAGCAGCAGAATGCCGGCGAGCGCGGTGATCGCCGCCGACAGCACGAAGGCGGCGAGCTTGTAGCGGTTGACCGGATAGCCGAGAAAGCGCGCGCGCTGCTCGTTCTCGCGGATCGCCACCAGCACCGAACCGACGGTGGAATTGTGGAAGCGCCACAGCACCACCAGCACGGCGATGGCGATGGCCGCGACCAGCCAGTAATAGGCGGTCGAGGACTCGAAATCGATGCCGAACACGGTCGGGCGCGTGATGCCGCCGAGCCCGTTCTCGCCGCCCGTCACCTCGGTCCAGCGGAACGCGACGACATAGAGCATCGCCGACAGCGCCAGCGTCAGCAGCGCGAAATAGACGCCGCGCCGGCGCAGGAACAGGTAGCCGAACGGCACCGCCAGCACTGCGACGACGACGACGCCAAGGATGGTCGGCCCGACGAACGACCCCGGCATCAGGTCGCGCTGCAACAGCCCGGCCGCGTAGGCGCCGAGGCCGAACCAGGCGCCATGGCCGAACGAGACGAGGCCGGTGGTGCCGACCAGGATGTTGAGCGCCATGCAGGCCAGCGCGAACACCACCACCTCGGTCGCCGAGGTCATGGTCAGCCCGAGCGCGAGCAGCACCGGCGGCAGTACCAGGAGACTGACGGCGGCCGCGACGAGCGGAACGGGAAAGGACCGGCGCATGGTCTATTGCTCCAGCCGCGTCATGCGTTCGCCGAACAGGCCGCGCGGCCGCACCAGCAGCACGAGCAGCATCAAAAAGTAGATCGCGGCGGTCGACGCCGCCGAATAGCCGATGCCGACCATCACCCCCTTGACCAGTCCGACCAGCAGCGCCGCCACCACCACGCCCCAGAACGAGCCGAGCCCACCGATCACCACCACGACGAAGGCCGGCGTGATGATCTCGTTGCCCATCG
>JBDHSY010000201.1:0-5863 GCA_039808405.1 Xanthobacteraceae bacterium | reverse complement strand
TTACGCTGCCGCCGGAGCGTGCGCGATGGAACGGACCCTATGCAAAGCGTCATTATCGTCATCCACCTGATCATCGTGCTGGCGCTCACCGGCGTGATTCTGGTGCAGCGCTCCGAAGGCGGCGGCCTCGGCATCGGCGGCGGGGGCGGCGGCGGCTTCATGTCGAGCCGCGGCACCTCCAACCTGCTGACCCGAACCACCGCCATCCTGGCGGCGATCTTCTTCGTGACCAGCCTGCTGCTGTCGTGGCTCGCCGGCCACCAGCGCGCGCCGAGCTCGATCATCGACGGATCGACCGCGCCGGTCACCCAGCCGGGTACCCCGTCGCCGCCGCTCGGGCAGGGCGGAGGCGTGCTAGATTCGCTGAAGGAGCAGGCGCCGGCGGCGCCCCAGGCGCCGCGCTGGCAGTAAGCGGCGCGGCACGGCCGGCGGGTTTCCGGGCGACTTGCAAAGGCGCCGCCAACGGCATTGAAAAATCTGACGTTTCCGCTTGCCGCGGCTGCATTCGCAGAAACCTGTGGCAGGCGCCATTTGGTTTTTGCGAATCGCGGCTGGCGCGGTAAAGGTAGGCTCCCATGGCGCGGTACATCTTCATCACCGGCGGCGTGGTTTCCTCGCTTGGCAAGGGTCTGGCTTCGGCAGCGCTCGGCGCGCTGCTGCAATCGCGCGGCTATAAAGTGCGGCTGCGCAAGCTCGACCCCTATCTCAACGTCGACCCGGGCACGATGTCGCCCTACCAGCACGGCGAGGTGTTCGTCACCGACGACGGCGCGGAGACCGACCTCGACCTCGGCCACTACGAGCGCTTCACCGGGCGGCCGGCCAGCAAGGCCGACAACATCACCACTGGCCGCATCTACCAGGACATCCTGACGCGGGAGCGGCGCGGCGACTATCTCGGCGCCACCATCCAGGTCATCCCGCACGTCACCAACGCCATCAAGGAGTTCATCCTCACCGGCAACGAGGAGTTCGACTTCGTGCTGTGCGAGATCGGCGGCACCGTCGGCGACATCGAGGGGCTGCCGTTCTTCGAGGCGATCCGCCAGATCAAGAACGACCTGCCGCGCGGCCAGTGCATCTACATCCACCTGACGCTGCTGCCCTTCATCCCGAGCGCCGGCGAACTGAAGACCAAGCCGACCCAGCACTCGGTCAAGGAGTTGCGCTCGATCGGCATCCAGCCCGACATCCTGCTGTGCCGCACCGACCGCGCCATCCCGGTCGAGGAGCGGCGCAAGCTCGGGCTGTTCTGCAACGTGCGCGAAAGCGCGGTGATCGAGGCCCGCGACGTCGACAACATCTACGCGGTGCCCGAGGCCTACCATCTGGCCGGGCTCGACGACGAGGTGCTGGCGGCGTTCGACCTTGCTGCCGAAGCCCCGGACCTGCGCAGCTGGCACGAGATCAACGCGCGCGTTCACAATCCGGAAGGGCAGGTGACGATTGCCGTGGTCGGCAAGTACACCGGCATGAAGGACGCCTACAAGTCGCTGATCGAGGCGCTGTCGCACGGCGGCATCGCCAACAAGGTCAAGGTCAACCTCGACTGGATCGAGAGCGAGGTGTTCGAGAACGAGGACCCCGCGCCGTTCCTCGAACACGTCAACGGCATTCTGGTGCCGGGCGGCTTCGGCCAGCGCGGCGCCGAGGGCAAGATCAGGGCGGCGCGGTTCGCCCGCGAGCGCGACGTGCCCTATTTCGGCATCTGCTTCGGCATGCAGATGGCGGTGATCGAGGCGGCGCGCAGCCTAGTCGGCATCGAAAACGCCAACTCGACCGAGTTCGGCCCGACGCCGGAGCCGGTGGTCGGGCTGATGACCGAGTGGTTGCGCGGCAACGAACTGGAGCGCCGCACGGCGTCCGGCGATCTCGGCGGCACCATGCGGCTCGGCGCCTACACGGCCAAACTCGCCCGCGGCAGCCGGGTCTCGCAGATTTACGGCGGCGCGCTGGAGATTTCCGAGCGCCACCGCCACCGCTACGAGGTCAACACCGCCTACAAGGACCGGCTCGAGCAGCATGGCTTGCGCTTCTCCGGGCTGTCGCCGGATGGCGTGCTGCCGGAGATCGTCGAATACGAGGACCATCCGTGGTTCGTGGGCGTGCAGTTCCACCCCGAGCTGAAGTCGCGGCCGTTCGCCCCGCATCCCTTGTTCGCCTCGTTCATCGAGGCGGCGATGGCGCAGAGCCGGCTGGTGTAATCCGCCGCGTCCGCCGTTTTCGCGGGCGAGCAGCGGTTGGGCTATTGTTTCCCTTGCAGGTCGCGCAGCCACGTCAGCACCGCCTCGCGCCCGGCTTGCGGGGTGTCGCGGTGGCCGGCGGCGACCGTCACATAGCGGTTCATCGCGTGCGCCGGCGCGTGGCCGAAGATGTAGTCCTTGCCGCGCTGGGATTTGTCCTTGCTGCCGGACACCAGCAACAGCGGGACTTTCAGCCGGGCGGCGTTGCCCGGCATCACGCCCGGCGAGTCGGACGACAGAAAGCTGAGATAGGTTTTCGGCGTGGCGTGGACCTTGATCGCGACGCCGCCGTTGATGTCGGTGAACGTCGTTCGGCGCTCGCCCTGGTTTGACGCGGCCAACTGCCGGGCGCGCGCGATCTCGCCGGCGATCTCCGGCCGCTTCGAGATGAATTCGGGATAGTGCGCCGGCGCCAGCGCGATCACGCCGGCGATGTCCTGGTCGTGCCGGGCGGCGTAGGCGAGCGCCGCGTTGGCGCCGAGGCTCTGGCCGGCGACGACGATGCGGGCCGCGCCGCGCGCCTTCAGCGCGGCGATGGCCTCGTCGATGGCGCCGAGGCAGTCGAGATAGGGCTTGTCGTAGATACGCTGCCGCGACCAGCACATTTGCGGCCGGGCGCTCAGGATTCCCATGGCCGCGAGCGGCTTGTCGTAAAGCGCGAGCTGGCTTTCGCTGCCGGTTTTGCCGTGCAGGAGCACGACGCCCCAGCGCTCGGCACAGACGGCCGGCGTGGCGCTCGCGGCCAGCGCCAGAACGCCCAGCAGACCGCGCAAGATGGCTTTCAACCCCGGCTGCATCGTCGGCCTCCATGGTGCCACGGCCGGGGATGCGGTGTCGCAGGGCCCCGTGTTATCGGCGGCGGCACGGTGCCATGATACTTGACTTCGGGCGGACGCGCATCTCGCCGGTCGCAGGCGTCGTGCCGCAAACCGGCGTCCGGCAGGACAGGAGACGGCCGCGCTCTGCACGGGATGCAGGGCCATACGTTGCCGCCGCAGCCCCGCTCGCCTTCCAATCCGTCCCTGCGTGGCCTAAAGCGTGCAATCCTGAAGCAGCGGTTGGTGGACCGCCCGCCGTCGAGGGCGGCAGGGCGGATCCATCCTCGCCATCCTTGGAAAGGCCCCGCGTGGAGCCCCGCTTGAACGCCAATCCCCACGTCGACGTCGGCACCGTGCGGTTCGGCAACGATCTGCCGCTCGCGGTGATCGCCGGGCCGTGCCAGATGGAGAGCCGGGCGCACGCGCTGGAGACCGCCGCCGCGCTCAAGGACATCGCCGCCCGGCTCCGCCTCGGCCTCGTCTACAAGACCTCGTTCGACAAGGCCAACCGCACCAGCGCCACGGCCGCGCGCGGCGTCGGCCTCAAGGCGGCGCTGCCGGTGTTCGCCGAGATCCGCGAGACGCTCAAGCTGCCGGTCCTGACCGACGTCCACGAGGCGGGCCAATGCGCGGCCGTCGCGGAAGCGGTCGATGTCCTGCAAATCCCGGCGTTTCTGTGCCGGCAGACCGATCTGCTCGTCGCCGCGGCGGCGACCGGCCGTGCCGTCAACGTCAAGAAGGGGCAATTCCTCGCGCCGTGGGACATGGCCAATGTCGTCGCCAAGCTGACCGGGGCCGGCAACGCCAACGTGCTGGTCAGCGAGCGCGGCGCCTCGTTCGGCTACAACACGCTCGTCTCCGACATGCGGGCGCTGCCGATCCTTGCGCGCACCACCGGCGCGCCGGTGATCTTCGACGCCACCCACTCGGTGCAGCAGCCCGGCGGCAAGGGCACCTCGTCCGGCGGCGAACGCGAGTTCGTGCCGGTGCTGGCGCGCGCGGCGGTGGCGGTCGGCGTCGCAGGCGTGTTCATCGAGACTCATCCCGACCCCGACCATGCGCCGTCCGACGGCCCCAACATGGTGGCGCTCGGCGATTTCGAGGCGCTGATGCGCACGCTGATGGCCTTCGACCGGCTGGCCAAGACCGCCACCGCCACCGCCACCGCCACCGCCACCGCCGACGACGGACGCGGCTAGATATGCGTGAGGCGGAGGCAAGGAGATCGAGAGGATCGGCGAGCCCCGCCGGGTGCGGGCGACCGGTCGGGATGCGGCGGCCCCGATAGATGCTGTTCATCCTCAATCTGATCGCGCTGACGACGTTCGCCGCCAACCTCTCGATTCGCGCCATCGACCCGGTGCTGCCGCACATCGCCGACGATCTGTCCGTCTCTATCGCGCAGGCCGCGAGCCTGTCCGCCGGCCTCGCCTTCACCTTCGCTATCGTCCAGCCGGTGGTCGGCGCCGCCGCCGACCTGCTCGGCAAGGCGCGGCTGATGCTGGTGTGCCTGGTGCTGCTCGGCATCGGCAGCATCCTCGGCGCCTTCGCCACCTCGTTTCCGGCGCTGCTGGTGACGCGCATCCTGTGCGGCATCGGCGCCGGCGGCGTGTTCCCGGTGGCGATGGGGCTGACCAGCGATCTGGTGCCGCTGGCGCAGCGTCAGGTGGCGCTCGGGCGGGTGCTGGCCGGCGCCATGATCGGCAACATCCTCGGCGCCTCGCTGGCCGGCGCCATCGGCGACATCACGGGCTGGCGCGGCGTGCTGCTGCTGCTCGGCATCCTGACCATCGCCGCCGCGCTGACCGTCGGCTTCGGCCTGCGCGGTCGCGCCGGCGCCAAGAGCGCGGGCCCCGCCAGCCTGTCGGTGCTGGCGCACGGCTACCGCGTGCTGTTCGCCAATCCGCGCACCAAGATCTGCTACGTCATCGTCTTCTTCGAGGGCTGTTGCGTGTTCGGCGTGCTGCCGTTCGTCGCCGCCTTCCTGTTCGATCTCGGCGAAACGCGGCTCTCGATTGCCGGCATCGTGATCGCCGGCTTTGCCGCCGGCGGCCTGATCTACACGGTGAGCGTCGGCCGGCTCCTGCCTCTGCTCGGCATGCGCGGGCTGATGATCGGCGGGGCGGCGCTGGTGGCGCTGCAACTGGTGCTGCTCGGCATCGGTCTTGGATGGCCGGCGCAGACCGCGAGCTTCGTGGCGATGGGGCTCGGCTTCTATATGCTGCACGGCTGCATGCAGGTGTTCGCCAGCGAGCTGTCGGAGGAGGCGCGGGCGACCTCGCTGTCGCTGCACGCCTGCTTCTTCTTTCTCGGCCAGACGGCGGGGCCGATCGGCTATGGTTTCGGTCTCGACCATGTCGGCAAGCTGACGACGCTTTCCCTCAGCGCCGGCATCGTCATGCTGGTCGGCCTGTTCGGTGCGCGGCTGCTGGTGAAACGGAGCTAAAGCGTTTTCAAGCGAAGTGGTTCCCACTTTTCGGGATCATGCTCTGATCAACCGCGCCCCCGATACGGCGCGACGCCCTGATCGGGCAGCCACAGCCCCTTCGGCAGTTTCCCCGTCTGCCAGAACACGTCGATCGGGATGCCGCCGCGCGGATACCAGTAGCCACCGATGCGCAGGTAAACGGGCTTGATCTCGCGGACGAGCCGCTTGCCGATGGCCACCGTGCAGTCCTCGTGGAACGCGCCGTGGTTGCGGAAGCTCGCAAGATACAGTTTCAACGCCTTGGATTCGACGAGCCACGCCCCCGGCACGTAGTCGATCACCAGATGCGCGAAATCGGGCTGGCCGGTGATCGG
>JBDHSY010000200.1:0-5872 GCA_039808405.1 Xanthobacteraceae bacterium | reverse complement strand
GACGTGGCGATCCAGGGCCTGCCGGTGCGCTTCGCCATCGACCGCGCCGGCCTGGTCGGCGCCGACGGCGCCACCCATGCCGGCTCGTTCGACAACGCCTATCTCGGCTGCCTGCCGGGCTTCGTCATCATGGCGGCGTCCGACGAGGCCGAACTGGTGCACATGGTGGCAACGCAGGTCGCCATCAACGACCGCCCCAGCGCGCTGCGCTATCCGCGCGGCGAGGGCCGCGGCGTCGAGATGCCCGAGGTCGGCGTGCCGCTCGAGATCGGCAAGGGCCGCATCGTCCGCGAGGGCAGCAAGGTGGCGCTGCTGTCGCTCGGCACCCGCCTCGCCGAGTGCGAGAAGGCGGCCGACGAACTGGCCGCCCATGGCCTTTCCACCACGATCGCCGATGCCCGCTTCATGAAGCCGCTCGACGTCGACCTCGTGCTGCGGCTGGCCCGCGACCATGAGATCCTCATCACCGTCGAGGAAGGCTCGATCGGCGGCTTCGGCTCGCATGTGCTGCAGACGCTGGCCGAGCACGGCATGCTCGACCGCGGCCTGCGGGTGCGCGCGATGGTGCTGCCGGACGTGTTCCTCGACCACGATTCGCCGGCGGCGATGTATGCCCGCGCCGGGCTCGACGCCAAGGGCATCGTCGCCAAGGTGTTCGAGGCGCTCGGCAAGGACGTGCATACCGAAACCGTGAAGCTGGCCTGACGGCCAACTCCGGCCTCAAGACCATGGGCGAACGCAAGCGTGCCGACCTCCTGCTGGTCGCGCGCGGCCTGTTCGACAGCCGCGCCCGCGCGCAGGCGGCGATTGCCGCCGGCCTCGTCAGCGCCGACGGCAAGCCGGTGCAAAGACCCTCCGACCTGCTGCCCGCCGACGCAGCGCTGAGCGCCGCGCCGGCGCATCCATGGGTGTCGCGCGGCGGCGTCAAGCTCGCCGGCGCGCTGGAACGCTACCCGATCGAGATCGAAGGCCATGTCTGTCTCGATATCGGCGCCTCGACCGGCGGCTTCACCGAAGTGCTGCTCAACGAGGGCGCCGCGCTGGTGTTCGCGGTCGATGTCGGCACCGGCCAGCTTCATCCGAGCCTGCACGGCCATCCCCGCATCGTCTCGCTGGAACAGACCGATATCCGCGCCTACGAGGGCAAGCGGCTGCCGCAACGCCCCGACGTGGTGGTGATCGACGTCAGCTTCATCTCGCTCAAGCAGGTGCTGCCGGTGGCGCTCACGCTGGCCGCCGCGCCGATGCAGCTTCTGGCGCTGATCAAGCCGCAGTTCGAGGCGCCGCGCAGCGCGATCAAAAAGGGCATCGTGCGCGACGACGCCGTGCACAAGGCGGTGTGCGACGACATCGCGGCGTTCGCGGCCTCGCTCGGCTGCGAGGACATCGAGGTGTTTGCCTCGTCGATCGCCGGCGGCGACGGCAACACCGAGTTCTTTCTCGGCGCGCGCCGTGGTTGACACGCTGTCGATCGACCGCGTCGGCCACCGCGGCGACGGCGTCGCCGACGCCGGCGGCCGGCCGGCGTTCGTGCCGTTCGCGCTGCCCGGCGAACGGGTCGAGGCCGAGCCTGAGCCCGGCGCGCCCGGGCGCTGGCGGCTTACCCGCATCGTCGAAGCGAGCCCGGAACGCATCGCACCGTTCTGCGGCTATTTCGGCGCCTGCGGCGGCTGCGCCATCCAGCATTGGCAGGACGCGCCCTATCGCCGCTGGAAGCACGGCCTCGTCGTCGAGGCGCTGGCGCAGGCCGGCGTCGGTTGCGCGGTCGACGATCTCGTCGATGCGCACGGGGCCGGGCGGCGGCGCGTCGTCATCCATGCCCGGCGCGGCGCCGACAACCGTCTCGCCGTCGGCTTCGCCGCCGCCGGCAGCCACGCCATCGTCGATATCGAGCGCTGCCCGGTGCTCGAGCCGCGGCTCGCACCGGCCTTCGCCATCGCGCGCGACCTCGCCCACGCGCTGGCACCGGCGCGCAAGCCGCTCGACATCCAGATCACCGCCACCGATACTGGCCTCGACGTCAATGTGCGCGGCTCCGGCCCGCTGACCGCGACAGTCACGTCGGCGCTGTCGCAGCTTGCCGCGCGGCACCGCCTCGCGCGCCTCACCCGCCATGGCGAACTGGTGGCGATGCAGGCTCCGCCACGCCTCGCCATGGGCGCGGCCACGGTGACGCTGCCGCCCGGCGCATTCCTGCAAGCCACCGCCGCCGGCGAGGACACGCTTGCGGCGCTCGTCATCGCGCATTGCGGCAAGGCCAAACAAATCGCCGACCTGTTCTGCGGCGTCGGCCCGTTCGCGCTGCGGCTGGCCGAGCGGGCGCGCATCGCCGCGATCGATGCCGACGCGCCGGCGGTGGCGGCGCTGCGTCAGGCCGCGGCGACGACGCGCGGGCTGAAGCCGGTCATGGCCGAGGCCCGCGACCTGTTCCGGCGCCCGCTGTGGCCGCAGGAATTGAGCGCCTTCGATGCGGTCGTCTTCGACCCGCCGCGTCAGGGCGCGGAGGCGCAGGCGCGGCAGCTTGCGGCGAGCCGGGTGCCGCGCATCGTCGCGGTGTCGTGCAACGTGGCGACGTTCGCCCGCGACGCACGGCTGCTGATCGACGGCGGCTACCGGCTCACGCGCCTCACGCCGATCGATCAGTTCCGGCACACGCCGCATGTCGAACTGGTGGCGTGCTTCGAGCGATAGCCTGTCCAAGGCTTTGCTTTTGACGGGATCAGGAGCAAAGCTCTCAGGTTGTGTTTTGACGCGTTTTCTTCACGCGAACCGGTGTCCACTTCGCTCGAAAACGCTATGGCTCACGGCCGCGAGCCGCCCCAGCGCTCCTGCCAGATCCGCTCGCCGATCATGCACGACATGCGCGGCTCGGCTGCCGAGGCCGGCATCGCGCGCGGCTCCGGCGTGCGGCCGGCCACTTCCATCACCAGCTTGGCGCGGATCGCCTCCTTGAATTTCGCGCGGTCCTTGATCGGCACGACGAACGAGCCGGGACCGCCGATGACGCAATCCTCGTAGTAAAAATCGAGGTTGGGAATATCCATGGTGGCGAAGGACAATTCCTTGATCATGATCGGCAGGCCGTTGATCACGATGCCCTTGGCCAGCGCCGCGTCGCGCGCCACCGTCACCGGCGAGCCGCTGTTGTTGGCGCCGTCGCCGGAAATATCGATGACGCGGCGCAATCCGGCGAAGCCGCCCTCGTCGAACAGCGGCACGGCGAAATTGATGGCGCCGGAAATCGAGGTGCGCGAGGCGCGGCGCACCGCCACCTGCGAAATTTCGGCGGCCACCGCGCCCGCCGATTCCGGACCGTCGATCATTCGCCACGGCATGATCAGCTTCTGGTCCTGCGATCCGGCCCATTCGAAATAGGTCACGGCGATGCGGCCGGTCGGCCCCTGCCGCAGCGCCTGCAGGAATTCGCGCGACACGATCGCCTCGGCGTAGCCCTCGCGCTGCGTCGCAAGCTCGTCGAGGTCCATCGAATAGGAGACATCGACGGCGAGCACCAGCTGGACATCGACCGGCTGCCGGCTGTCCGACTGCGCGAGGCGATGGACGCCCGGTGCGGCAATTCCCGTCACGTCGCCGCTCAACAGCGCCGCCGCGATTGCCCCCGCCCCGATCGAGACCCACCAGCGCATCGCGGCCTCCCATCGTCAGACGGCGGCGATGGTGCCACGGGCCCGCTGAAAGCAAAAGCGCGATTCCGCGCCGGCACGCTGCCATGCGCGGCCCGAAGGGCAGGTTCCAGCGGTCGCTGCAGTCAGGCGTTGCCGCCGGACGCCACCGCTCAGCCGACCTGCCCGCGGTGGCGCAGGAACTGGTCGGCCAGCACGCAGGCGACCATGGCCTCGCCGACCGGCACGGCGCGAATGCCGACGCAGGGGTCGTGGCGGCCGCGGGTCGCAATCTCGGTGTCGCTGCCGTCGCGCGCCACGGTGCGGCGCGGCGTCAGGATCGACGAGGTCGGCTTGACCGCGAAGCGCGCCACCACCGGCTGCCCGGTCGAGATGCCGCCGAGCACGCCGCCGGCGTGGTTGGAGAGGAACACCGGGCCGCCGCTGCCCATATTGGACGACGAGCCGCGCATCTCGTCGGCATTGTCCTCGCCGGAAAGCTCCGCGGCGGCAAAGCCGGCGCCGATCTCGACGCCCTTGACCGCGTTGATGCTCATCAGGGCCGCGGCGAGATCGCCGTCGAGCTTGCCGTAGATCGGCGCGCCAAGGCCTGCGGGCACGCCTTCGGCCACCACTTCGATCACGGCGCCGATCGACGAGCCCTTTTTACGGATGCCGTCGAGATAGTCGGCGAAGAACGCCGCCTTGTCCTTGTCCGGGCAGAAGAACGGGTTGTTGCCGACCTCCTCCCAGTCCCAGTTGTCGCGATTGATCCGGTGCGGGCCCATCTGCACCAGCGCGGCGCGCACGGTGATGCCCGGCACCACCTTGCGGGCGATGGCGCCGGCCGCGACCCGCGCCGCCGTCTCGCGCGCCGAGGAGCGGCCGCCGCCGCGATAGTCGCGCAGGCCGTATTTCTCCTCGTAGGTGAAGTCGGCGTGGCCGGGGCGAAACTTGTCCTTGATGTCGGAATAGTCCTTGGAGCGCTGGTCGGTGTTCTCGATGAGAAGCGCGATCGGCGCGCCGGTCGTCACCTGCGCAGCCGTCTCGGGATGCGCCATCACGCCCGACAGGATTTTCACCTGGTCCGGCTCGCGGCGCTGCGTGGTGAAGCGCGACTGGCCGGGCCGGCGGCGGTCGAGGTCGCGCTGGATGTCCTCCGCTTCAAGCGGGATCAGCGGCGGGCAGCCGTCCACCACGCAGCCGATCGCCACCCCGTGGCTTTCGCCGAAGGTGGTGACGCGGAACAGATGGCCGAACGTGTTGTGGGACATGAGGACAACCAAGTGAGTTGCAAAAATGCAATCGGTCCGATTGCAAAGTTGCAGACTAGAAGTAGCAAGTTTCCAGCTTCTGACTTGCAACTGTCGTAGCGGGAAGTCGCGAAAATCGCAATTCTCTGGGGCCAGAATGCTCCTTCGTCATGGCCGGGGCCGTCCCGGCCATCCACGTCTTCCCCCTCAGATACTGGAATAGAATTAAGACGTGGATGCCCGGCACAAGGCCGGTCATGACGGTCGAGAAACCCAAACAAGAGCGTCAGCCGTGCCGGGTCATGCCGCCATCGGCGAAGACATAGACCGCGCCCTGCGCCACCGGCATGTCGCCGGCGCTTTCCGCGGGCGCGACGCCGAGCGCCACCATCAACGCCCGCGCCGTGCCGCTGTGCGCCACCGCCACGGTGTCCTGCGTCAACGAGGCGATCCAGTCCGCGAGCCGCACGGCGATCGCCGCATAGGTCTCGCCGCCGGGCGCCGCCACCTGCCACTTGTCGGCCGTGCGGGCGGCGAACACCTCCGGGTGCGCGGCCTCCATCTCGGCGACCGTCAGCCCCTCCCATTCGCCATAGCCGATCTCGCGCAGCCGCTCGTCGGCGAGATAGGAGGCCGGCGGCACGCCGAGCGCGGCCCGCATCAGTTCCATGGTCTCGCGCGCCCGCCCGAGCGGGCTTGCGACATAGGAAAGTCCGCTCGGGTCGCACTCCCGCCGCGCCATCAGATCGCGCAGGATATTACCGACACGCGCGGCTTGCGCGCGGCCGCGCGCGTTGAGCGGAATGTCGCGCCAGCCCTGGAAGCGGCCGGCGGCATTCCATTCGGTCTCGCCGTGACGGACGAAATAGATCGTGGGGGCGCGCATCGTTGGCAGTCGTCAGTCCTTGGCGAGCGAGATGTCCGGCGCATCGGGCCGCTTCATGCCGACGACATGATAGCCGGAATCGACGTGGTGCACCTCGCCGGTGACTCCAC
>JBDHSY010000199.1:0-5885 GCA_039808405.1 Xanthobacteraceae bacterium | reverse complement strand
GCCGGCGGCGGCATGCAGGTTGACGAAAGCGGCGTTGCGGGTCGCCTGCGCGTAGCCGTCGGCCATGCCGACGACGGACGCCTCCTGCAAACCGAGCACGTAGTCGATGTCGTCGGGCCAGTCGCTCAGGAACGGCAGTTCGGTCGAGCCGGGGTTGCCGAACACTTTTGCGATGCCGAAGCCGCGCAGCAACGCAAAGGTCGCCGTCTTCACGGTGGTCGTTGTGGTCGCTGCCCTCGTCGTTCGTTGTGCCACGGCGATCCTAGTGTGGTGGTCCAGAAGTTCGCTTCAAATTCTCAGCGAGCTCTTCGAGCGAACTTCTGAACCTAGAGCCGTCACCACGTTGCGCTGGCCTTCATGGTCGGCGTGCCGGCGGCGTTGGCGGTCCACAACGCCATGGCGCCGTCCGCGTCGTTGGCGTTGAGGCTGAACTCTGCGCCGTCGAACAGCGGCTGCACGCCGCGATAGTCGAACGCGGCGGGCGGCTCTCCGCCGTGCTGCGCGGCGGCGAACTCGGCCAGCAGCGCCGCCTGCAACGGGCCGTGCACCACGAGGCCGGGATAGCCCTCGACCTTGGTGACGTAGTCGCGGTCGTAGTGAATGCGATGGCCGTTGAAGGTCAGCGCCGAGTAGCGGAACAACAGCACCGGGTCGGCCATGTGGCGGCGGCTGTGCGCGGCCGACGGCATTGCTGTGGCGGGGGCCGGCGCGGCGGGCGCAGCAGTTGCCGGCGGCGGCTCGCGGTAGACGATATCCTGCCGCTCGCGGATGGCGACGCCGCGCGGCGTGGCGATGGTGTGAGCGACGGTGACGAAGCACAGCCGCCCGCTGCCGCCCTGCTTCTCCTTGACGTCGGCGATGCGCGAGGAGCGCGTCACCGTATCGCCGACGCGCAACGGATCGATGAACTCCAGCCGGCCGCCGGCCCACATGCGGCGCGGCAGCGGCACCGGCGGCAAAAACCCGCCGCGCGCCGGATGGCCGTCCGGTCCGAGCGCGCTCATCGGCGCCACCGGCTGCGCCAGGCACCACTGCGCGGTGAGCGGCGCGGCATCGCCGGCCTGCGGCGTGCCCGGTTCCATGAACAGCGTGGCCCGCAGCGCCTTCACGAGTTGCGCGGTGAGGACGTCGGAGGCGTCCTCGGTGCGGCCGATCCACTGCCGCAGGTGGTCGATGTCGAGAGCGTCGGTCAAGGTTGCGTTTCCGTGCTGGTCGCCGAGGCCGTGGCCGCGCCGGCGTCCCGACGGGATACGGACACACCATTCGTCGTAACCGCGCTCGGCGCCGGAGTAAACCCGCTTCGATGCGCAGCCGGCGCCGTTGCTCCGGACGACTACCTAGGCCGCCCTGTCGGTCAGATGTGGTTAACCGGCGCAGCGCGATATTCGGCGCGGGTCACGGGGAGCATCGCATGTTTTTCCAGAGGCAGAACCGAACGGACAGGTCGAAGATCGCGGCGATCGAGCAGGCGTTCGCGGTGGCGGAGTTCGCGCTCGACGGCACGGTGATCGCCGCCAATGCGCGCTTTCTCGATCTGATGGGCTACCGGATCGAGGAGGTGCGCGGGCAATCCGATGCGTTGTTCTTTGCCAGCGGCGCGGCCGATGAGGATCGTCGCGCATTCTGGCAGGGACTGGCGCGCGGCGAGACGCAGAGCGGCGAGTTCCGGCGCGTGGCGAAAGGCGGCCGCGAGGTGTGGATCAACGCCAGCACCGTGCCGCTGCCGGGTCCCGGCGGCAGGCCATGCGGCGCGCTCACGGTCGCCACCGACATCACCGCCGCGAAACTGCGCAGCGCGGATTTCGAGGGCCAGATTGCGGCGATCCACAAGTCGCAGGCGATCATCGAGTTCGCCCCCGACGGCACCATCCTGACCGCCAACGACAACTTCCTCGGCGCGCTCGGCTACCGGCTCGACGAGGTCGTGGGCCGCCACCACAGCCTGTTCGTCGAGCCGGCGTATCGCGACAGCGATGCCTATCGCGCGTTCTGGGACCGGCTGCGGCGCGGCGAATATCAGAGCGACGAGTTCAAGCGGATCGGCAAGGGCGGCAAGGCGGTGTGGATCCAGGCGTCGTACAACCCGATTCCCGATGCGGCGGGCCACGTCGTCAAGGTGGTCAAGTTCGCGACCGACGTGACCGCGCAGGTCGAGGACCGCATGCGCCGCCTCGCCGCGCAGAAGGATATCGACATCGACCTCGGCCGCATCAACGAGGCGGTGGCGGCGACCACGGCGCGGGTGTCGTCGGCGGCCGCCGCCTCGACCCAGACCTCGACCAACATGCAGGCGGTGGCTTCCGGCGCCGAGGAACTGGCGGCGTCGGTCGGCGAGATCAGCCGCCAGACCGCCGATGCGCTGGCCATCTCGCAGCAGGCGGTGACGCAGGCCGGCGAAACCGGCGCCATCGTCTCCGGGCTTGCCGTCGCGGCGCAGAAAATCGGCGACGTGGTGAAGCTCATCAACAGCATTGCCGAGCAGACCAACCTGCTGGCGCTCAACGCCACCATCGAGGCGGCGCGGGCGGGCGAGGCCGGGCGCGGCTTTGCGGTGGTGGCCGCCGAGGTCAAGAGCCTCGCCACCCAGACCTCGAAGGCGACCGGCGAGATCTCCAGCCAGATCGCCGAGGTGCAATCGACCACCGCCAACGCCGTCGGCGTCATCGAGGCGATCACCCGCACCATCTCGCGCGTCAACGAAATCTCCACCGCCATTGCCGCCGCCGTCGAGGAGCAGGCGGCGGTGACGCGCGACATCTCGTCCAACATGCATGTCGCGGCGCAGGGCGTCGGCGATATCGACAGCAGCGTGGCCGAGATCGCCGAGGCGACCAGATCGGTCAACGAGGCGACCAGCAAGGTGAGGGAGGTGTCGCGGGCGCTGGCGTAACCGCGCTGGCGCCGGCCTGCGGAACCCCTTCTCCCCTCCGCTTTGGCGTGGCATTGTCGGCTTGAGAGCGGCCTGCGTCCGGGCGGCCGCGCGGGAGCACGACGCCATGATTCCGAACGCCCATCGTTCGTTCAATTTCGACCTCGGCGAGACCGCCGATGCGATCCGCGACACCGTGCGCGATTTCTCGCAAGCCGAGATCGCGCCGCGCGCCGCCGAGATCGACAAGACCAACCAGTTCCCGCGCGACCTGTGGCCGAAGCTGGGCGAGCTCGGCCTGCACGGCATCACGGTGGAGGAGGAGTTCGGCGGCTCCGGCCTCGGCTATCTCGAACACTGCATCGCCATGGAGGAAATCTCGCGGGCCTCGGCCTCGGTCGGGCTGTCCTACGGCGCCCACTCCAATCTCTGCGTCAACCAGTTGCGCCGCAACGGCAGCGAGGCGCAGAAGCGAAAGTTTCTGCCCAAGCTGATCTCGGGCGAGCACGTCGGCGCGCTGGCGATGTCGGAACCGGGCTCGGGCTCCGACGTGGTGTCGATGGCCACCCGCGCCGACCGCAAGGGCGACCGCTTCATCCTCAACGGCCGCAAGATGTGGATCACCAACGGACCCATCGCCGAGACGCTGGTGGTCTACGCCAAGACCGACCCGTCGGCCGGGCCGCGCGGCATCACCGCGTTCCTGATCGAGAAGGGCATGAAGGGTTTTTCCACCGCGCAAAAACTCGACAAGCTCGGCATGCGCGGCTCCGACACCGGCGAACTGGTGTTCGAGGACTGCGAGGTGCCGGCGGACAACGTGCTCGGCGAGGTCGGGCGCGGCGTCAACGTGCTGATGTCCGGGCTCGATTACGAGCGCGCGGTGCTCGCCGCCGGTCCCGTCGGCATCATGCAGGCGTGCCTCGACGTGGTGATGCCCTATGTCCACGAGCGCAAGCAGTTCGGCCAGCCGATCGGCGAGTTTCAACTGGTGCAGGGCAAGCTCGCCGACATGTACACGACGATGAACGCCTCGCGCGCTTACGTCTATGCGGTGGCGAAAGCCTGCGACCGCGGCGAGACCACGCGCGAGGACGCCGCCGGCGCCATCCTCTATGCCGCCGAGAAGGCCACGCAATGCGCGCTCGACGCCATCCAGCTGTTGGGCGGCAACGGCTACATCAACGACTATGCAACGGGCCGCCTGCTGCGTGACGCAAAGCTCTACGAGATCGGCGCCGGCACCAGCGAAATCCGCCGCATGCTGATCGGCCGCGAACTGTTCCAGAAGACGGCATAAGGTCCGCCCCCACCCTTAATCCCTCCCCCGCTCGCGGGGGAGGGATGGGTGCGAGGCCACGAACGCCCGCACGTCCGGCAGCACCTGCGGCAACAGCGCCTTGACCTCGGTCGCGCTCATGCCCGGCCGGATGCGCGGGTCGTACAGGATGTTCAGCAGCAACTGGTCGTAGACGCCGAACGCGCCGGTGCGCACCGCGTCGTTGAACATCGTCCACGGCACCGTGTCGGTGTCGTTGATCGGCCCGAGCGCCTGCAGCATTTCCTCATAGGCGCAATCGCGGAACGTGAAGTCGTCGGTATCGACGGCGAGGATCACCTCGGCGCGCTCGATGGCGAACCGCTCGTCGCGGCGGAACCCCGACAGGCACTGCGGATCGAGCCGGCGGCGAATGGCGCGGGCGTGCTCCTTGCCGAGGCGCGTCTCGATGGTGCGGCGCATGTCGCGGTCGCGCACCAGCGTCACCGTGAGGTTGGCCGCTTGGCCGGCCGCGGCGAGAGCGATGTCGAGATGCGCGATGCGGGCGCCGATGGTCGCGACGACGTTTTCGAGCGTGGCGCGCCGGCGCGGGCTTTTAGCGCCGTCGATGGCGACGCGCACCGGCTGCGTGAACTTGCGGATGCGGTCGGAGGGACCGGCCAGGCGATACTCCGCGCCGAACGCGACCTTGAAGAAGCCGTCGGCGATCTGCGCGTCGGTGAAGGTGGTTTTCGCCGCGCGCGGCCGCGCCGGGGCGGCGCTGGCGGCGGGCGGCGCCAGCACGGCCAGCGCCAGCGGGACGAATGCGAAAGCGAGGAGGCTGCGGCGGCGCGTCATGACGCGACGCTGCCGCAGCGCGGGCGCGGAGGCAAGCCGCTCGCGTCAGTTCCTGACGATGACGGTGGCGCCGACGTTGACGCGATCGTAGAGGTCGACCACGTCGTCGTTGACCATGCGGAAGCAGCCCGACGACACCGCCTGGCCGATGGTCTCCGGCTCGTTGGAGCCGTGGATGCGGTAGAGCGTCGAGCCGAGATAGAGCGCGCGCGCGCCGAGCGGGTTATCCGGGCCGCCCTTCATGAAGCGCGGCAGGTCGGGGCGACGCTTGAGCATCTGTGCCGGCGGCGTCCAGCTCGGCCACTCCTTCTTGGCGGTGACGCGATGCACGCCGCTCCAGCGGAAGCCGTCGCGGCCCACCCCGATGCCGTAGCGGATCGCCTGCCCGTTGCCGGTCACGAGATAGAGCCGGCGCTCCCTGGTGCTGATGACGATGGTGCCGGGCTTGTAGTCGCCGGGAAACATCACGGTGCTGCGCGGCACCGGATTGGCCGGCTGGGCGTAGAGGGACTGCCCGCGCAGCATGATGTCGCCGAGCAGATCGTTCGCCATCGCAAGGCCGGTGCCGGCAAATGACAGAACGGCCGCGGCCGCGACGGCAGACAGTATCCTCATCCAGGTGCTCCGCTTGGGGTTTGCATGTGACGCCGACCTGTGTGTGACGCCGACATGGCAAACGATGCCGATATAAGGCGAGAGAGGCCACAATTCGCCGCATTTCGCAACCCACACCCGCGTGAAGGGTCGTTGGCGCGGTATCGTCGCCATGCTTTCGTCGCGGCGGCAGCCATCGGGTTCGGCGGCTGTGCGCTTTTGACGCCGTTCCGGATCGATGCTTGATAAGCGGGCGATGGTTACGGCGTCGGACGAAAGGACGGACAGATGAACGGTGCGGAAAGT
>JBDHSY010000198.1:0-5912 GCA_039808405.1 Xanthobacteraceae bacterium | reverse complement strand
ACACGCTGCCGGCGTTCCTGGTGCCGTTCGTCTTCGTGCTCGATCCGCAGGGCATCGGCCTGCTGCTGGCCATTCCGCAAGGCGGAAGCTGGCTCGACATCGTGGCGATCACGCTCAAGACCTCGCTCGGCCTGCTGATGCTGGCGGCGGCGGCGCAGTACTGGGGCATCCGGCGCAATACTTTCGTCGAAGAGATGCTGCTGCTGCTGTCGGGGCTTCTGCTGATCTTCCCGAGCTTGATCGAGGCCATCGTGGAAGCGATCATAGGGCGCGACATCAGCTACACCTTTCTGCCGGGACTGCTGATCGGAGGCGGTGTATTGTTGTGGCAGGCCAGAACACGCGCGTCGGTACAACCGGCGCCGACTTCATGACCACTAGGGAGAACCTTATGCTGATCAACTTCAAGACAACTGCCGTTGCGTTCGCCATCGCGCTCGCCGGAGGGCTGATGGCGTCCGGTACGGCCGATGCCCAGCAGAAAACCATGGCCATCGGCACCGGCGGCACCGGCGGCGTCTATTATCCGCTCGGCGGCGCCATCGCCAACGTGCTGTCGAAGAACCTGCCCAACGTCCAGGCCACCGCCGAAGTGACCGGCGGCTCGGTCGACAACCTCAAGCTGATCGCCTCGGGCCAGAGCGAACTCGGCTTCACCATGGCCGACGCGGCACAGGACGCGCTGAAGGGCGAAGGCAAGTTCAACAGCGGCAAGGTGCCGTTGCAGACACTGCTCGTCGTCTATCCCAACCGCATGCACGTCGTCACCGTCGAGGGCACCGGCATCGAGAAACTCGCCGACCTCAAGGGCAAGCGGGTCTCGACCGGCTCGCCGGGCGGCGCCACCGAAGTGATGGCGTTTCGCGTCATCGAGGCGGCCGGGCTCGACAAGGACAAGGACATGACGCGCGAGCGGCTCGGCGTCGCCGAATCCGTCAACGCCATCAAGGACCGCAAGATCGATGCGTTCTTCTGGGTCGGCGGCCTGCCGACCGCGGCGGTGACCGACCTCGCCGCCACGCCCGGCATGAAATTGAAGCTGATCGACCACAGCGAGGTGGTCGACAAGATGAACGCGAAGTACGGCAACCTGTACAGCGCCGGCAAGATTCCGTCCGGCACCTATCCGGGTTACGACAAGGACAACACCATTGCCGAGGTGTGGAACATCATCGTGACCGGCAACAAGATGAGCGACGACGACGCCTACACCATCGTCAAGACGCTGGTGGAGAAGAAGGCCGACCTGGTCGCGGTCCACAAGGAGGCCAACAGCTTCTCGCTGGACAACCAGGTGCAGTCCCGCTCGCCGGTGCCGTTCCATCCCGGCGCGCTGAAGTATTTTAAGGAAAAGGGCGTCGGAAAGTAGCGCCACCTACCGGCCGTATCCGGCATCGGGCCGCGATCCGCAAGGGTCACGGCCTTTCCTTTTGCGCCAACCGCGCGTGGCCCGTCAGTCGCGCGACGACAGCACGGTGGTGAAGGCGCCGGCCAGTTCGCGCGCGCCCGGCGCCTGCCCGGCGCTGTCCATGCGGGCATCGGTGACCGCGAGCAGTTTTGCCACCGTGTTGTGGCGGATTGCCACCGGGTTGCGCTCGTAACCATTGCGCTGGAAGAAATTCGCGGTCGGCACCCGCTCGCGTAACGCCTGCGGCATCGTCACCATGTCAAAGCCGTTGCCGTCGCCGGTCAGGTTCATCATTTCCAGCTCAGCGGCGCTGAGGGGCCGCGCATAGCCCTTGCGGCGGGCGAAGATCACCGAGGTCATCAGCTTGTGCGTTTGCAACAGCGGGCCGACATCGACGTCGAGCACCATGGCGTGGATGCCAAGGCCCTGCGGCGAGGCGGCCAGCTTCTGCTGTTCGCTCCAGCTTGCCGGCACCGAGCGGGCGACCGCGACCATGCGGCGGACCACGGCGGTCTTGCGCTCCAAGGCCTTGCGCTCGGCACCGGCGAGGCGCGCGGCGCGCGCGGTGAGCGCGGCGACGATATGCGGCCCCTGCTCGGCCATCAGGTTGACGCTGTTGGCGGTGAGAAGCTGGTTGTAGCCGAGCGCGGTCGAGATGGCGCGCGCGCCGGGGCGCGCCTTGCTCAGGCCCGACTGCATGTCGTGGGTGCCGTTGCCGCCGGTCTCGAAGGCATAGACCCGGACCGCCTGTTCGCGCGTCAACCCGGCCTCGCTGGCGGCCCGGGCATAGGCGCGCTTGAAGGCCAACTCGGTCGCCGGGCGTTGCGGCGAGAAGCGATAGTGCTCGGCGGCAGCCTTTAGGAAATCGGCGACGACCGGCAGCGGCTTGCGCTCGACCCGCGGCCGTTCTCCGGGCGTCGGATCGACCGGCCGAGGCGGCCCGGCATACACCGGCGGCTGCGCCAGCACATAGTCGTCGAGCCCGATGGCGCGGCCGTCGCGGCGCTTGGCGAAACGCAGCCGGCGCTTCTCGGCGATCGCCGTCCAGTAGGCTTCCGCCTCCGCCTCGAAGGCGCGACGCGCCGACAGGTAAACCCGAAGCCGCTGCGGATAGTCGGCGGCCGCGGTCACGCCTTGCGCGGCGGCCGGCGACAGGCTGCCCGGCGCCGTGCCCAGCACGACCGCCGCAACCGCCGCAATCAGCCATGTCCGTCCTGCCGCACCTCGATCGCGCATTGCCGCTCCATCCAACGTGGCCCGCCATGTCGCCCCACTTTCCCGATACAGCGGGTCGCGGGGCAATGACCCCGTCCGCTATAGGCGAGGAACCTTGACGATCCGTTCACCATCAAAATAAGTCGAGGCAAAGGACAGCTCCCATGCCCCACGGTTCCGCACCGGCCCCGGTCACGGTCACCGGTTTCGACCATATCGTCGTCAACGTCAGCGACGTCGCCCGCTCGGCCCGATGGTACGCGGCCGTGCTCGGCGCGGAGGTTCAGACCTTCGATCCCGGCGGCGGACGGCCGCCGCGAACCTCGGTGGTGTTCGGCCGGAACAAGATCAACCTGCGGCCGGCGGCGACCGACCCGGCCGGCTGGTTCACCGCGCGCCAGGCGGTGGCCGGCAGCGACGACCTGTGCTTCCTCACCGAGGCGACCCCGGAGGCGGTGGTGGCGCATCTCGGCGCCTGCGGCGTCGAGGTGGTGGAAGGGCCGGTCGACCGGCACGGCGCCCGCGGCACCCTGCGCTCGGTCTATTGCCGCGATCCCGACGGCAGTCTGATCGAAATCGCATCCTACCCGGCCTGACCCCGCCGACGAGACCGGCCGCCCCGGTTCCCGATGACGCGGTGCCGCAAAGTTGCGCTGACACAAAGTCGAACCGGCGCGGCTTCGCCACAACAACCCTCGGACATCACGCAAAACATACTTTTTGAATGTCTGTTTTGTGCTAGAATGGTTTTCAATCGTTCGCTCCCCCAAGGATCTTCGCTCCCCCAGGAATTGAGTAAGGGGACCGATAAGGGGATCGATAAGGGAGAACATCCATGCGCATCGGTACAGCTCTGCTTGTCCTGTTTCTGCTGGCGCTGCTCGGCGGCACCGGCTGGTTCGTGTTCGACGGCATGACCGCCATCACGGACGCCGAAGTCTCGACCCACGGCTACATCGCCATGACGCTCGGCGTGGCGTTTTCGCTGATCATCGGCGTCAGCCTGATGGTGCTGCTGTTCTACTCAAGCCGCCACGGCTACGACGAGCCGGCCCGCAGCATCAGGAGCGGCGATACGCCGCCTCCGGGCTCCACGTCCTCGCCGCGCTGACCGGCGTTGCCGGTCCCGGCCGACGGCCCGATTCCGGCGATGGTCCGCCGGCCGCGCATTTGCGGTCACGCCCCGTCGTTGGGCCACAGCCCCGGCGTCGCCAGTTCGACCAGATGCCCGTCGGGATCGCGGAAATAGATGCTTTGGCCGCCGCGCGGCCACATCACACGGTCCTCGATCGCCACATGCGCCCGCGCCAGGTGCGCCTCCCACTCGGACAGCGCAGCGTGCGGAATCGCGAACGCGAAATGCAGAGGTCCCTGCCCGTCATGCGCCGGGATCGCCCCGCCCGGCAGCGTGGTGCGGTGGTTCGACGCGCCGCGTTCGAACACAAGAAAGGCGCCGCCGGACCCGGCGTCATAGGCGGTCATCCGGCCATCGGCATGCATCGGCCGCAATCCCAGAACATCCTCGTAGAATGAGCGGGCGCGGGCGAGATCGTCGACGTAAATGGCGGTCTCGAGCACGCCCCGGATCGCAGGCATCGGCACCTCCTGTCGCGGCCTTGCTTTGACGCGTTGTCTCGACGCGGCCCGGCTAACGCCGGCGAAAGCCAGTGTGCGCCCCACTCGAAAACGCTATACCGTGACCATCGTTTCGGGAATGTCCAGATGAAACGCCTTACGCTTCTCGCGCTGCTGATCCCGCTGACGCTGCCGGTCGGGGCCATGGCCCAGTCGGACCGCACGCCCGGCGCGGCGGCGCGGCAGGCTCCCTCGCCACGCCTCGCCAAGCCGAAGCCGGCCACGCGAACCTGCCCGGAATTCGGCGCGGGGTTCGTGCGGCTGGAGGGCAGCGATACCTGCGTGCGGATCGGCGGCTATCTCGACGTCGGCACCGGGATCCGGCACGGCGGACGCTGATTGACCGGCGAACGCGCCGGTTAGAGCGTTTCCGCCTCTCGACGGGATCAGAACTCGAAAACGCTTTATGTCGCGGGCACTCACATCGTAGCGGCCCCTTCCCTTTGTCCCTCCCCCGCTTGCGGGGGAGGGAAGGGTGGGGATAGATTCTAGTCGAGCGACAGCGCCACGAAGCGCAGTTCGCCGCCGGCGTTCGACACCAGCAGTAGCACCGACTTCTTGCCGTCCTTCTTGAGCTGATCGACGCGCTTCTTGACGTCGGCCGCGTTGGTGACGGCTTCCTGCGCCACCTCGACGATGACGTCGCCGGCCGAGAGCCGCTTCTCCGCGGCATCGGAAGCACCGTCCACATCGGTGATCAGCACGCCCTTGACGCTGTCCTTGATCTTGTAGCGCGTCCGCGCCTCCTTGGTCAGCGCCGACAGGTCGAGCCCGAGCGCCTTCTGCGCCGGCGGCTTGACGGCGGTGTCGGGCGCTGACGACTTGGCCGAGGCTTCGATCAGCTTCTCGCCATCCTCGAGCCGGCCGAGCTTGACGCGCCTGGTCATCTCCTTGCCCTTGCGGATGACGACGACATCGACCTCCTTGCCGACCGCCGTATCGGCGACCGCGCGCGGCAGATCCTTCATCTCCTTGATGTCCTTGCCGTCGAAGGTGACGACCACGTCGCCCGGCTCGATGCCGGCGGGCTTGGCCGGCCCCTTGTCGTCCACGCCGGCGATCAGCGCGCCGCGCGGCGGCTTGATCTCAAGACTCTCGGCAATCTCGTCGGTGACCTGCTGGATGCGCACGCCGAGCCAGCCGCGACGGGTCTCGCCGAACTCGCGCAACTGATCGATGACGCCGACCACGGTCTTCGACGGCACCGCGAAGCCGATGCCGATCGAGCCGCCGGAGGGCGAGATGATCGCGGTATTGACGCCGACCACCTCGCCGTCGAGGTTGAACATCGGCCCGCCCGAGTTGCCGCGGTTGATGGCGGCGTCGGTCTGGATGTAGTTGTCGTAGGGGCCGGAATTGATGTCGCGGTTGCGCGCCGAGACGATGCCCGCCGTCACCGTACCGCCAAGGCTGAACGGATTGCCGATGGCAATCACCCATTCGCCCAGCCGCAGATTGTCGGAATTGCCGAACTTCACCGCCGTCAGCTTCTTCTCCGGCGGCGTGAACTTGAGAACGGCGAGATCGCTCTTCTTGTCCCGGCCGACCAGCGTGGCCTTCACCTTGGTGCCGTCGTTCAGGATGACGTGGATCTCGTCGGCATCGGCGATGACGTGGTTGTTGGTCACCACGGTGCCGTCGGTGTCGATGATGA
>JBDHSY010000197.1:0-5985 GCA_039808405.1 Xanthobacteraceae bacterium | reverse complement strand
GGCATGCTCGGCATGGGGCCGTTCCCCTACGAGGGCGAGGAAGACCCCGACCTCATCAATGCCGGCAAGCAGACGGTGACCGAACTGCCGACCACCAGCTATTTCTCCAGCGCCGATTCGTTCGCGATGATCCGCGGCGGCCACATCGACCTGTCGATCCTCGGCGCGATGCAGGTGGCGCAGAACGGCGACCTCGCCAACTGGATGATCCCCGGCAAGATGGTGAAGGGCATGGGCGGCGCCATGGACCTGGTCGCCGGCGTCAAGCGCGTCGTCGTGGTGATGGAGCACGTCGCCAAGGACGGCGCCAAGCTCCTGAAGCAGTGCACCCTGCCGCTGACCGGCGAGCGGGTGGTGGACATGGTGATCACCGACCTTGCGGTGTTCACCATCGACAAGCACGGCGACGGCGGCGCCACGCTGGTCGAGCTGGCCGACGGCGTCACGCTCGACGAGGTCAAGGCCAAGACCGAGGCCGACTACCGCGTCGCGCTGACCAACGCCTGAGGCAGCGGCACCGATTGCGGTGCCGGCTCGGCCGAATCCGCCTTGAGCGGGGCGTCGGCGAGGCGGGTGAGAAAGATCACCGGCGCCATGCTGGCGGCGACGATCAGGAGGGCGGCCAGCGCGCCGTCCTCAAAGCTGCCGCGGCTGGCATACTGATAGATCGAGGTCGCCAGCGTCTCGACGTTGAGCGGACGCAACAGCAGCGTCGCCGGCAGTTCCTTCAGACAATCGACGAACACGATGATGCCCGCGCTCCACAGCGCCGGCCGCAGCAGCGGCAGGTGCACGCGGCGCATCGTGGTGAATTGCCCGGCGCCCGTGACCCGCGCGCCGTCGTCGTAGTCGAGCGGGATGCGGGCATAGGCGGCGCGGACGAAGCCGGAGGCGACGGCGAGAAAGCGGATGACGTAGGCGATCGTCACCGCCGCGCCCGAGCCGATCAGCAACAGGCCGGGCGAGGACAGCCCCAGCCCGCGCGCAAGACGGCCGACGGTGTTGTCGAATGCGACCAGCGGCGCCAGCAGGCCGAGCGCCAGCACCAGTCCCGGCAGCGCATAGCCGATGAACGACACCGCGGCGGCGGCGCGCGTCAGCGGGCCGGGCCGCCAGCGCTGCGCCGTGAGGACGGCCAGTCCGAGCACCAGCGCGGCCGAGGTGGCGATCGCGGCATAGACCAGCGTATGCGTCAGGCTGCCGGCGAGCCCCGCGACCTGCGTGTGCAGCCCGCGACGCAGGCTCTGATAGGCGAGAAAGCCTAGCGGCACGACGAAGCCGAACAGCACCGGCAGCCAACATGCGGCGGCGGCGGCAACACCCCTGACGCCGGCGAGCCGCGTGCGCGGTGCAAGCTGCGGATTTTCCGCCGACAGCGAGAACGCGCGGCCGCGGCTGCCGTAGTGCTCCAGCGCCACCAGCGCGGCGACCACGGCAAGGGCGAGGCACGCCATCTGCGCCGCGCCCGGCAGGCTGCCGTGGTTGAGCCAGATCGCAAAGATCGAGGCGGTGAAGGTGTTGACGCCGAGATACTCGCTGGCGCCGATGTCGTTCAGCGTCTCCAGAAGCGCCAGCGCCAGGCCGACGGCCAGCGCCGGCCGCGCCATCGGCAGCGATATGCGCCAGAACGTCGTCCAGCGCGAGGCGCCGAGCGTGCGTGCGGCTTCCGCGAGCTCCGCGCCCTGCATCTGGAACATGGTGCGCGCCGATAGATAGACATAAGGATAGAGCACCAGCCCCATCACGGCGACCGCGCCGGGCAACGAGCGCAGCGCCGGTAATAGCGCCGCGGCGTCGCTGGGGGGCAACAACCCCGCCAGTGCCCGATGCACGAGGCCGAGCGGCTCGAACAGATCGACGTAGACGTAGGCGGCGATGTAGGTCGGGATCGCGAGCGGCAGCGGCAATAGCCACGCCAGCAGCGCGCGGCCGGGAAAGTCGTGGGTGGCGATGAGCCACGCGGTCGCCGTGCCGAGCGTCAGCGTGACGGCGCCGACCCCGGCGAGCAGCAGCGCGGTGTCGCGCAGCGTGCGCGGCAGCACGTAGGTGACGAGTTCGGGCCACAATTCCGGCACCGGCTGCGAGGCAAGGCCGACGATGCTTGCCACCGGCATCGCCACCACGGCCGCGGTCAGAAGCGCGAGCGCGATGAGAACGGTGTCGCCGCGAGCGGAGATAATTCTTGCCGTCATGCCCGCACTTGTTGCGGGCATCCACGTCTTGACAACCTTTCAGGGACAAAGACGTGGATGGCCGGGACAAGCCCGGCCATGACGAAAAGGGATAGACCGTCGATATGATCGGGCATCGTCGGATGCTGCATCAGTTATCGAAGCCGGTCTTGTTGACGAGCTGCGCCGCCGTCTTGCGGTTGGCGGCGATCTCGGCGATCGGCAGCTTGTCGGCATTGAGCGTGCCATAGCCGGCAATGGTCGGATCGACCGCCACGCCGGCACGGATCGGATATTCGTACACTGCGTCGGCGTAGATCTTCTGCGCCTTCTCGCCGAGCAGCCACTCGATCAGCCTGACGCCGTTGGTGCGGTTCGGTGCGTGCCTGGCGAGCAGCACGCCGGTCAGGTTGACGTGGGTGCCGCCGCCATCCTTGAAGGTCGGCAGCACCACGCGGGTCGCCTCCGCCCACGGCTTCTTGTCGGCGTCCTTGTTCATCATCAGCGCCCAGTAATAGGTGTTGCCGATGCCGATGTCGCACTTGCCGGCCGCGACATCGCGCGCGGTCTCGCGATCGCCGCCGGAGGGCTTTTGCGCGAGGTTGGCCTTGACGCCGCGCAGCCAGTCCTCGGCCCTGGCCTCGCCGTAGTGGGCGACGTAGGCCGCGAACAGCGCGTTGTTGTAGATGTGCTGGCCGGAGCGGCTGCAGATCTTGCCTTTCCATTTCGGATCGGCGAGTTCGTCGTAGGTCAGCGCGGTGTCCTTGACCCGGTCCTTCGAGACGTAGAACACGCGTGCGCGCATCGAGATGCCGTACCAGTGGCCGTTGGGATCGCGGTACTGCGCCGGCACGATCTTTTCGGCTTCCGCCGACTTGATCGGCTGGGTGATGCCGGCCTGCACCATCTCGTCGATGCGGCCGATATCGACGGTCATCACCACGTCGGCGGGGCTGTTCTCGCCCTCGGCCTTGATGCGCTGGTCGAGGCCGGAGCTGGCCGAAATGACGTTCACCTTGATGCCGGTATCGGCGGTGAAGGCGTCGATCAGGGGCGCGAGCAGCTTGCTTTCGCGATAGCTGTAGAGGTTCACTTCGCCGGCTTGCGTCAGCGCGGGGCCTGTGCCGAAGGCAACGGCCGACAGCGCAAGGGCGACGGTGGCGGTGAGGCGGGACGCGGACATCATCGTCGTTGGGTCTCCGTCGGACAGCGATGGAATGCCGCAGTGGTAGCGGCTCGCTTGCCCGATAGCGCGGCGGCGAATGGTCGCGAAGACCGCTGTTTAGACAGATTCCAGGCGACTGCCGTCAGCCAGTCGCGACGTCGGCGCGCTTGAACGCCACCTCGATCAGGGTGCCGGAATAGGCCGCGCTGCGGATCGCGAAGGTGGCGCCGCTGGCCTCGATCAGCGCCTTGGTGAGCGCGAGGTTGACGCCGGCATTGTCGAGGGTTGCGTGATCGGCCGGCGGCTTCGGGCGCAACGGCTCCGCCGCCGTCGCCAGTTCGTCCTCGGTCAGGCCGGGGCCGGTGTCGCGCAGCCGCAGCATGACGCGGCCGTCGTCGTCGCGCGCGGTGGAGATGATCGCCTGCCCGCCGGCATTGGCGAGATGAATCGAGACGGCGATCAGGTTGGCGGCGATCTGGCGCAGCGCCGCCGCATCCGCTTCGACCGGCGGCAAGGCGGGCGCGAGCGAGGAGCGGATGACGACGCGGGCGCGGCCGGCGTCCGCCTGCTGCGCGGCAATCGCGGCCTCGACGACGTCGTTGAGATTGAGCGCCACCGGCGCGAGAGCGAAGTCGCCGGATTCGATGCGTGCGAGATCGTGCAATTCGTCGAGCGTTTTGCCGATGCGCTGCGTGGCGCTGCGGATGTCGCGCAGGTACGCGTCGGACTGTTCGGCACCGGCGGGGTGTTCGTCGCTCATGATGGCGGTCAGGGCGGCAATGGTCTCGGTCGGCGTGCGCAGCTCCGCGCTGGCCCAGGCGGCGAGGCCGGCCTTGTCGGCGCGCGCGCGCTCCACCTGACGGAGGAGGTCGCGGCGTTCGCGCTCGCGCTCCCGCTCGGCCGTGAGGTTGCGGAAGACGACGAATGCCGTACCGTCGGCGGCGTGCGACAGCGTCATGGCGAGCGGCACGGCGCGGCCGTCGCTGCTGCGGCCTTCGACGTCGCGCGCAGCCGATGCCGCATCGGTCAGCGCGGCGCGCACCGGGACATGGTCGGCCGGCGCCAGCAGGTCGAACACGGTGCGGTGCGTCAGCGCCGCAGCGTCGGCGCCGAACAGGTCCGAGGCTGCGCGGTTCACGCTCATGATGTGGCCGTCGGGGGCGAGCGTCAGCGCGGCGTCGGTGACGGCATCGAGCACGGCGCGCAGCGTCGCGGCCGAAGGGCCGGAATCGGGCGGTGCCGTGTCCTTGCTCTCTGCCGCCTCCGCGGGCGGCGGCGCTACCGGTCGTTCGAGCCGCTCGGAAAGCTGCCGCGCCAGTTCGTTGAAGGCATTGTTTTCCACCGGCGTCAGCGACGCGGTGGCATCGCCGTTGGAGTTGGGGAACGGCAGCACGTTGTGGGGCGGATCGAGCGGCATGGATAGGTCCGTGGGCGGGTCGGAAGGGGGCGGAGAGCGGCGTTGCAGCGCCTCGTTGCGCCGGCGCGCGGCCAGACGGCCAAGCGCGTCGAGATCGCGGCAGACGGCGAACCCGCGATAGCCGACGAAGCGGCGCGTGCGGTCGTGCAGCGGCAGCGCCGACAGTTCGACGGGCAGCCGCATGTCGCTGTCGTCCACCGGCCAGCGCACGGTGATGCCGCTGAAGGTGCGTTGCGTCGCAACCGCCCGCAGCACGCGGTCGTCGGGGTCGAGGTCGAGGGCGGCGTTGATCTCGTGCCAGGGCCGGCCGAACGTGGCGGCGGTGGCCGGGCCGATCAGCCGGGTGAAGGCGTCGGCCCCGAACGAGAAGCGCCCGCTCGCGTCCATCTGCCAGAGGAAGCGCAGCGGTCGCGTTCCCGGAGCCGGAGCCGGACGCTCGCCGGCGGACGCGGGCGCCGACATCGATGCCGACGCGGACGCCTCGGGCGGAGGTGTTTCAAGCGGCGGTGCTTCGGCGTTCGGCGTGCGAGGGGCCGGTTGCGGCGCCGGCAGTTCCGGCACGCGCGAGACGGGTGCAAGGGTTGCGGGCGCGAAATCGGCGGACGGATGGGCGATCAGCGCGGCCTCGGGGCCGCGCCCGAGCCGATGCAGCGTGAGGCGCCCGGCGCGTCCGGCAACGGTCGCCTCGCCGTCGCGCAAGGCGCCGTCGCGGATGTCGTCGGCGGCGACCGCGGCGAGATCGTCGATGGCACCCAGGATCGCCCGTCCGGACCGGCTCGCGCCCGCGAAGCGGCCGTCGGCCATGAAGGCGGCGAGCGGTGCCTCCAGCGGCGCGACCAGCCGCGCCAGCCGCTCCCGCAACGGCAGCGCCGGCAGCGTGCGGTCCATGGCGATCACCAGAAGCGCGTCGCCGCCGCAGGCAAGCGTCAGCCGCGAGCAGGCGCAGGTCATCAGGCCGCCGGGGGCCGCGCCGAAGCCGCGCAGCCGCTCCAGCCGCACCTTGCCGGTGAGGCGCGGCGCGAGCTGCGCAAGCTGGCGGCGCTGCGGATCGGCGGGATCGACCGGCCCCGCCCCGACCACGGCACTGCCGGCGGGGTTGGCCCAGAGCAGCCGCGTGGCGTCGGCCGCGAACAGCCACGCGCCATGGCGGCCGGCGGCCGCATCGGCGAGCCGCTCGTCGGGAAGTCCCAGCCATGCCTGAAGCGCGTCGTTCATTGCACCTGTCTGCATCG
>JBDHSY010000196.1:0-6063 GCA_039808405.1 Xanthobacteraceae bacterium | reverse complement strand
TGGCCGTCGGTGTCGTGGCGGCTGGCGCGGCAGGCGTCTCGGCCGCCGGCGCGCCGGGCGCCGCGGACGGCTGTTGTTCGGTGGCCGGCGGCGGAACCGTCTGCGCCTGCGCCAGCGGCGCGCCGCAGGCGAGCAACAGCACCAGCGTCCAGCGCCACAGGCTGATGATGGCCGGTTGCGATCGGCCGGGGCGTGTCAGGCGATGGATCATTGGACCCGTGTTTTGGTTGCGATAGCGATGCGTGCGATGGTGCGCGCCCTGCCGACCGGCAGCGTTATACCGCTATGGTGGTAGCTCGTTGTGGTCGCGAGATAAAGCAAGGCGGCCTTTAGAACGCCTATAAAGTTGCGTGCGTTCGCGCAGTGCAATAACTAGAAGTTCTATAAATCACTGGTATCCGGGCGCTTCGGCGTTGCGGCTGCAAAAATCATCGTGATAGAGCCACCTCGATACCGGTCGCCATTGGGGCGCGACCGGATTACGGGGGTTGGGCGAATGACGACGTCTGCGTCGAATGATCTCGAAGTAGCTGGTGCAACGGAAGGCGGCTTCATCGTCTCGAAAGTGGCGTGGGCGCGCGCGTCCATCGGCATCGCCGCGGCGATGCTGATCTCCGACAGCGCCGACGCGCAGACGGCATCCAGCGGCGACGACCTGCCGCAGATCCGCGTCACCGCGCCCAGGCGCACCGCCAAGCGCCAGCAGCCGGTGCGGCGCGCGGCGCCCGCGGCACCGGCGCCGGTCGTGGCTCAGCCGGTCGAGACGCCGCTGACGCCGATCACCGGCGACGGCTCCGGCGCGCGAGGCTATCAGGCGCCGACGCAAGTGGGCATTTCGCGTCTGCCGGTGCCGCTCAGCAATACGCCGCAGACGGTCAACGTAGTGACGCAGCAGGTGATCCAGGATCAGCGCATCACCAGCATGGAGGATGCGCTGCGCACCGTGCCGGGCATCACCTTCAGCGCCGGCGAGGGCGGCACCCAGGGCGACACCCCGATCATTCGCGGGTTCGCGGCGCGCGGCGACATCTTCCGCGACGGCATCCGCGACCCGGGCTGGTATACGCGCGACCTGTTCAGCGCCGAACGCGTCGAGGTGTTCAAGGGGCCGTCGGGCTTTGCCTTCGGCCGCGGCTCCACGGGCGGCGCGATCAACACCGTGTCGAAGCTGCCGTCGTCGCTGAACTTCATCGACGGCACCGTCAGCGGCACCGCCCACGGCGGTTATCGCGTCGAGATGGATGCCAATGGCCGGCAGGGCAACGCCGCAGGCCGCATCGCCGCGATGTATCAGGACATTTCCACGCCCGACCGCGACCATGTGTTCACCAAGCGCTGGGGCGTGGCGCCGTCGTTCCGCTATGATTTCTCGCCGAGCACGCGCGCGATCTTTGGTTACATCTACCAGGGCGAGGACAGCATACCGGACTACGGCCACCCGTATCTGCCGGCGCCGGCGCGCAGCGCCGTAACCGGAGCGCTGACGAATCCGGGTTACTACGGCAACGGCCAGCCGACGCCGCCGGTGCCGATTCCGCGCAACAACTGGTTCGGCGTCACGGGCGGCCCTTACGCCGACCGTGTGCTGACCGACACCCACATCGCCACCGCGCGGTTCGAGCACGACTTCAACAACTATCTGAAGATCACCAACGCCACGCGCTACATCAGCGTCAATCGCTCGGCGCTGGTGACGTCGCCGCGCGTGTTGAAGCAGGCCGACAATGCGACGAACGTGACGCCGGGCTATCCCGTCAATCTGATGACCATCGGTCGCGAACACTTCCTGACCAACACCGACAACGCCATGCTGATCAACCAGACTGACCTGACCGGCAAGTTCTGGACCGGCGGACTGGAGCATTCGTTCGCGGTCGGGCTCGAGGCGGCGCGCGAAACCCGCGACCAGATTCGCGCGACCGGCCTTGGCGGTAGCACTCTGTGCAACCAGACTACCGATCTGGCTTGCCGCACCAGCCTGTGGAATCCGGTCGATACGTCATACGGCGGCATGCAGACCGGGTGGGGCGTGCCGAACTCCTCGACCTCGACCAACGTTGCCGTCTACGGCTTCGACCAGATCAAGTTCAACGAGTACTTCGAACTGCTCGGCTCCGTGCGCTACGATCACCTCAGCACGGACTACACCTCCGGGCCCACCGCGCTCAGCCGCACCGACGGCATGTTCAGCTGGCGTGTCGGCGGCGTGTTCCATCCGCTGCCCAACGTGAGCGTCTACGCCGCGCACGGCGTCTCGTTCAACCCGACGGCCGAGTTCGGCACGCTGTCGGCGCAGCCGAAGGGGCCGACCCGGATTCTCGACCCGGAGCAGAACACCTCCACCGAAGTCGGCGTCAAGGCCGACGTGCTCGGCGGCCGGCTGACCCTGTCCGGTGCGGTGTTCCGCATCGAGAAGACCAACATGCGCATTCCGCTCGATCCCGCCGATACGGGCCGCAACTCCGCGCAGCAGCTCGGCGGCCTCGCCCGCGTCGATGGTTTTGAGCTGGGAGCCGCCGGCAAGATCACCGATCAGTGGAACGTGTTCGTCGGCTACAGCTATCTCGACTCCAAGATCGTCGAGACCAACAACCTGGCCGAACTGGGGCGCGAGCTGCCGAACACGCCGCCGCATAACTTCACGTTGTGGACCACCTACGACGTGACGCCGGAATGGACCGTCGGCGGCGGCGTCACCTATGCGGCACGCACGTTCGTCAACACCGGCAACACGTCCTACGTGCCGGAGTACTGGAAGCTCGACCTGATGACCAGCTACAAGGTCACCCGGGACTCGATCCTGCAGCTCAACGTCTACAACGTGACCGACGAGCACTACTACGCGCAATACTACGGCGGCCACGCGGTGCCGGCGTCCGGCCGCACGGCGATGCTGAGCTACCGCATCCGCTTCACGCCGCCGCCGCCGGTGCTGGACTATCCGGTCAAGGCCGCGCGTTACGTCAGCAAGTAGCGGTTGGATGCCCCCTGATGCTTGCTCGAAGCGGCGCCGCAAGGCGCCGCTTCTTTTTGTGCATGGACATGGGGGGAGGTCGTCGTGTCCCGGACGCGGCGCAGCGTACAACGATGCGCCGCAGAGCCGTGACCGATGCGGACATGGCGTTCCCGAACGATCCCGGATCTGCGCGGCGGCACGTCGTGCCGCAGCGCGTCCGGGATACGCGGCGTCGTTTACTCCAGCATCGCGGCAAGCGTCGGGCTGACATGCTCGCGGCCGGCGTCGTCGACCAGCACGGCGGCGATGTGGCGGGCGGTGGCGAAGGCGAGGCTGCGCGCCGCGCCCATCACCATGAAGGCGGTGGCGTAGGCGTCGGCCTCCATGCAGGACGACGCGAGCACGGTGGCGCGCACGACGTCGCTGTGGACCGGCGCGCCGGTCGCCGGGTCGATGGTATGGGCATGGCGGCGCCCGTCCAGCACGACGGCACGCTCGATGCCGGAGGTGGCGACCGCCATGTCGTGCAGCGCGACGACGATGCCGGCCGCTGACGAGGCGGGCGGGCCGCCGCGATGATCGATGCCGACCCACCACGGCGTGCCGTCCGGCTTGACGCCTTTGCCGAACAGTTCGCCGCCGATCTCGACCAGCGCATGGGAAAAGCCGTGCGCGGCGAGCCGCGCCGCGACCAGATCGACGGCAAAGCCCTTTGCGATCGAGGACAGGTCGAGCCGCAGTCCGCCGGGCTGAACCAGGAGGCCGTCGGCCGACAGCGTGAGCCGCTGCCAGCCGCAGGCGCGCAGGGCCGTGGCGATGTCGCGTTGCGCCGGCGGCAGCGTCGCCGCCGGCGGCGGGCCGAACCCCCACAGATCGACCAGCGCGCCGAGGGTCGGATCGTAGGCGCCGCCGGTCTCGGCGGCGATGCGCAGCGCACATTTTAGGACGTGGTGGAATTCGCCCGGCAGCCTGACCGCGGCGCCGGCCGCCGCCGCGTTGAAGCGGCTGATGTCGGAGCCGGATTGCCACGGGCTCATCTGGGCGATCACCAGGTCGAGCGCCGCGGTGACGATCGCCTCGAGCCGGCCCGCATCGGTGCCCGGCGCGGCAACGGCGGCGATCGACCACGACGTGCCCATGGTATCGCCGTGGAGCCGGACGATCTCGCCGCCGGTCAGCGGCGCGACCTGTCCGCGCGCGAGCCGCAGCGGGATCGCGACGCGCCGCGCGGCCGCGGCGCCCCGGGCCACGATTACGGCGGCAACACTTCGACGGTGGCGGTGTAGCTGGCGCGCCGCTTGGCGTCCTTGATCGTCGCCTTGTCGTCCTGCACCGAGGCGCTCAGCCAGTACATGCCCGGCGTCGGCCATTTCACGGCGAAGGTGCCGCTGTCGTCGGTCTTGACCTTGATGCTGTTCAGCTGGTCGCGATAGCGGATGCCGCCCGGCACCACCTCGACCTCCAGGCCGGCCGCCGGCTGGCCGTCGAGCACCAGTTTGAATTTCGCCTCCTCGCCGGCGAGCAGGTTGTTGGGATGCGTCACCGGCACCAGTTCGAGGCCCTGGCCGGTGGTCTTGAACACCGCCTCGGTCGGCTTGCCGGTGGTCACGAACGTCTCGATGAGGCCCTGGTTCTGGGTGATGCGCACGTCGGTGGCGTTGCCCGGAATCTTGGTTGCGATCTCGTCCGCCGTGCCGCGCCAGCGTTTGTCCTGGCCGTCGAGCTTGTAGCGCGCGAAGGCGCCCTGATTGAGCACCGCGATCTTGTAGGTGCCGGGCTGGTCCAGCTTGAGGTCGAACGTCGAGCGATAGCGTCCGGTCGACATATTCTCGGTCTTGGCGGCGCTGCCGTCCGGCGCGGTGACGGCAAGGCCGTCGAGCCGCATCGGGTGGTGCTCGAAATAGAACAGGTCGTTGGAGATCGCGGCATCGACCGTCACCCACAGGTCGTTGCCCGACAGCACCGTGGCCGACGGCAACAGCCATGCCCGGTGCGCGTTCGCCGGCATGGTCAGCAGCGTCAGGGCGGAGGCGGCGATCAGGGCCAGCTTGAGAGTGCTCTTCATGGTCAGTCCTCCCGTTATGGGGTGAGGGTCAGGGTGATGGCGCCGAGTTCGTGCTCGCCCTTGGCTTCGACCGTGGCGGCTGCGGCCGGTGGCCACTGGAACGGCAGGCGCAAAAGTTCGCGGCCGCCGACCTCGCGCGCGGCCTCGACCACCAGAACGTAGTCGCCCGCAGACAGCTGCGACAGCGGCTTGGCGGCGGATTCGAAGGTCAGCTTGTGGGTGCCGGGCGGGCGCGTCGGCGTGCTGAGGCCGTCCATCGGCATCGTCAGCTCGCGCCCGGTGCGGCGCCACCACTGCCGCATGTCCTTGAGCCACTTGTTGCCCTCGCTGTCCTTCTGCTTGAGATCGTACCAGACCGCGAGGTTCTCGATCTTCGATCCGTCCTTGCTCTCGATCCAGAACGCGACATACGGCCGGTGATATTCGGCGACGTTCAGGCGCGGAATATCGACGCTGACGACGGCGCTGCCGGCAAGCGCCGGCGCGCTCATCAGGCCGGTGACTGCCGCGGAGATGATCAGACGCATGGAGCGGACCTCATGAGTGAACGAACAGGACGAGAAGCAGGAACGGCACGATCAGGCCGAGCCCGACCATCGGCCAGGTCGCCGGCCGCCGCGCCGAGTGGAAGTTGAGCAGCAACAGCCCGGTGGCGCAGAACACCAGGCAGGCGCCGGCGAAGATGTCGATGAACCAGCTCCACGCCGGGCCGGTGTTGCGGCCCTTGTGCAGGTCGTTGAGGTAGGCGATCCAGCCGCGGTCGGTCAATTCATACGACACCTTGCCGTCGGCGCGGTCGATGCTGAGCCAGGCGTCGCCGCCGGCGCGCGGCAGCGACACGTAGACCTCGTCGCGCGACCACTCGGTGTCGCGGCCCGCGGTGCCGACCGAGAGGTTGGCGGCGATCCAGTCGCTGACGGCTGCCGGCAGCGGCGCCTTGGTGCTGGCCGGCACGGCCTTCAGCGCCTCCGTCAGCGGCTGCGGCAGCGTGCCCTCGCGGGTGGTGACGCTGGGGCGGGACTCGATCTGGCCGGCATGGTTG
>JBDHSY010000195.1:0-6124 GCA_039808405.1 Xanthobacteraceae bacterium | reverse complement strand
CGTGGTCTTGCCGGTGCCCGACAGGCCGAAGAAGATGGCGCTGTCGTTCCCGCCGCCGACATTGGCCGAGCAGTGCATCGGCATCACGCCCTTGCCGGGCAGGTAGAAGTTGAGGGTGGTGAACACCGACTTCTTCATCTCGCCGGCGTAGCGCGTGCCGCCGATCAGCACGATCTTGCGGGTGAAATCGATGGCGACGACGGTTTCGGAGCGGACGCCGTGGCGCTTGGGATCGGCCTTGAAGCTCGGCAGATCGATGACGGTCAGTTCGGGGACGAAATCGGCAAGCTCGGCGAGGTCGGGACGGATCAGCAGGGTGCGGATGAACAGGGAGTGCCAGGCGAATTCGGTGAAGACCCGCGTTTTTATCCGGTGTTTGGGGTCGGCGCCGCCGTACAGGTCCTGCGCGAACAGGGTCTTGCCTTCGGCGTGCTTGAGAAAATCGTCGAGAAGAACCTTGAACTGGTCGGAGGTGATCGACTGGTTGGCTTTCCACCATACGGTGTCTTCGGTGGTGGCGTCGCGGACGGTGAACTTGTCTTTCGGCGAGCGCCCGGTGAACTCGCCGGTTTCGGCGCACAGCGCGCCGTCGGCGGTCAGTTCGGCCTCGCCGGCCGACAGCGCATGCTCGTAAAGCTGGGGTGCGCCAAAATTCCAGTTGATCGCCTTGAGATTTTTGAGGCCGAATTTATCGGCGCCGAAAGCGCCGTTGCGCACACCCGTCTCTTGCACGAAAAGTCCTCCTCGAACCCGCGACGCACCCGCCGCCCGAAGGCCGCCGGTCCGCGGTCTGTCACGGCCTGCCCCGCGATGCCGGCCCATTTGCCGGCCGGCCAATGGGCGATGTCATAATCGCGTCATCGAACCTTGCCAAGCCGATGCGGAATTTTTCAGGCGCGGCTGCGGCGGATCGTCTCGCTCCGGTCGCCTCACGCCGCGCGGGCCTGGTCGGCGAGCGTCTTGAGCGTCTGCCGCAGTGCAGCAGGAGTTTTGACGCGGCGCGGAAAATCGAGCCGCAGCGTGGTCGCCCCGCTTTGCAGGTCGAGGCCGTCGGGGTCGCAGCCGCTGCACCGCCACCGCTTCGCCCTGGTGCTCCTGGCGCCGAGGAGGCGCGTGGCATAGAGCGCCATGGTCTCGCGGTGGTCCTCGTTCATATGCGCGCAGATCTCGGCCTCGGCCGCGACCAGCGCCTCGGCGCCGGTCAGGTCGGTCAACACCGCCTCCGGCGCGAGATCGATGATGCGGCCGAAGCCGGCGACCAGATGGACCCGGCGGATGGCGATCGCGAACACGGAAAAATCCTTGAACTTCAAGAACCCCTCGGCCATGGGGTGGGCCGCGACGTAGCGCCGTTGCAGGAGCGCGGCGCGCTCGCCGTCGACGGCCTCCGTGGCGGTGCCGGCAACCATGATGCGGGCGCCCTGCAGCGGGTCCTTCGGGCCGCGCTCGTCCAGCATCAGCGACACCCGGGGGTCGGCCAGGATGTTTTGCGTGTGCAGGGCGAGGCGGGAGATCAACAGGATCGGCGCGCCGTCGGGTTGCGAGGCGAGGTTGACCAGCGAGCAATAGGGGTCGCCGCTGTCGGCCATCAGGGTCGCGAGCGCGCCTTCGCGGCGGCGGCGCAACAGCGAGCGGGCGAGCTTTGCGGCGTCGAAATTCTCCACCGGCTTCATGGTAAACCCCGGGTCGGTTTGCGCTATTTCGGTTCTGGCAGGCTGGTCGCAAAACGCAAGGGCCGCTTTTGGCAAAGATTGCGGCCGCAAGGGGGTTTTGCGGCGGTTTTTGGCCTCTATATAGGCAAAAAGCGGAACCGGGCGCCGCCCGGCACGTTTCAGGAACTCAAGGCCACACTTGCGCCCAGCTTGCGTTGCTGGTGCCCATGCAATGTGCGGCGCTTCGGCGCATCGGCCGGATGCCGCGCCACACCGTGCGTCCTTTGACGTCATTTCGGAAAGCAGGCTCATGCCCACAATCGCTTTGGTTGACGACGATCGTAACATCCTCACCTCGGTTTCGATCGCGCTGGAGGCCGAAGGCTACCGCATCATGACCTACACCGACGGTGCCTCGGCGCTCGACGGCTTCCGCACCTCCTCGCCGGACCTTGCCATCCTCGACATCAAGATGCCGCGCATGGACGGCATGGAGACGCTGCGCCGGCTGCGGCAGAAATCCGACCTGCCGGTGATCTTCCTGACCTCCAAGGACGAGGAGATCGACGAACTGTTCGGCCTCAAGATGGGCGCCGACGATTTCATCCGAAAACCGTTCTCGCAGCGGCTTCTGGTGGAGCGGGTCAAGGCGGTGCTGCGCCGCGCCGCGCCCAAGGATCCGGCCGCCGCGCCCAAGGAGACCGACGCCAAGGCGCTCGACCGCGGCCAGCTCCGCATGGACCCGGAGCGCCACACCTGCACCTGGAAGGGCGAGCCGGTGACGCTGACGGTGACCGAGTTTCTCATCCTGCAGGCGCTGGCGACGCGGCCCGGCGTGGTCAAGAGCCGCAATGCGCTGATGGATGCCGCCTACGACGATCAGGTTTACGTCGACGACCGCACCATCGACAGCCACATCAAGCGGCTGCGCAAGAAGTTCAAGGTGGTCGACGACGAGTTCGACATGATCGAGACGCTGTACGGCGTCGGCTATCGCTTCAAGGAAGTGTGACGCGGCCCCGCCGGCGTCGCGAGCCGGGCGAGGCCGGGCGGCCATGCCCCCGGGTTCGCCGGGGGCCGCCGATGGGGTACAATGACGCGGGCGGCGTGCGCGGGGCGCCAGGGTTCGGCGTGCCGCCCTGTTGCAACCGGGGCGCATCGGAAACCAGGCAGTAGCGATCGTTGCTGGATCGAAGCAAGCTTGATCACGAAGGAGCCGGCGCGCCTGCCGCGGCGCTGACGGAGCGCGACGGCTCCCCCGGCGACGCGGCCGAGGCGGCGCGGCCGGCCTGGGCGCGCCCGCTCGGCTGGCTCAGGCGGGCCTGGCAATATTTCTTCACGCTGAGCTTCTCCAGCCTGACGCGGCGCATCGTCTCGCTCAACCTCGCCGGCCTGATCGCGCTGGTCGCCAGCATCCTCTATCTCTCGCAGTTTCGCGCCGGCCTGATCGACGCCCGCGCCCAGAGCCTTCTGGTGCAGGCCGAGATCATCGCCGGCGCCATCGCCGCTTCGGCGACGGTCGAGACCAACGCCATCACCATCGATCCCGACCGCCTGCTCGACCTGAAGCCCGGCGAATCCTACGGCGTGCCCGACGATCTCTCGATCCTCGATTTTCCCATCAACCCCGAACGCGTCGCCCCGGTGCTGCGGCGGCTGATCTCGCCGACCAACACCCGCGCCCGCATCTACGACCGCGACGGCGTATTGATCCTCGACAGCCGCAGCCTGTATGGCCGCGGCGACATCATGCGCTTCGAGCTGGCGCCGCCGGAAGCCGAGAAGCCCGGCCTCGCCGAGCGCGCCATGATCGCGGTGCGCACCTGGCTCAACCGCGGCGACCTGCCGCTCTACCGCGAACTCGGGCCCGAGAACGGCAGCGGCTACAACGAGGTCGCCGCCGCCATGGCCGGGCAGAAGGCGAGCATGGTGCGGATCAACGACCGCGGCGAGGTGATCGTCTCGGTGGCGGTGCCGGTGCAGCGCTTCCGCGCCGTGCACGGCGCGTTGATGCTCTCGACGCAAGGCGGCGACATCGACGAGATGGTGACGGCCGAACGGCTCGCCATCCTGAAGGTGTTCGCGCTCGCCGCGCTGGTGATGATCGTGCTGTCGCTGCTGCTCGCCAGCACCATCGCCGGACCGGTGCGGCGGCTCGCCGCCAGCGCCGAGGGCGTGCGCCGGCGCATCAAGACCCGCGTCGAAATCCCCGACTTCACCGCGCGCGGCGACGAGATCGGCCATCTGTCCGGCGCGCTGCGCGACATGACGGACGCGCTGTACAACCGCATGGAGGCGATCGAGCGGTTTGCCGCCGACGTCGCGCACGAACTGAAGAACCCGCTGACCTCGCTGCGCTCGGCGGTCGAGACGCTGCCGCTGGCGAAATCCGACGACAGCCGCGCCCGTCTGCTCGCGGTGATTGAGCACGACGTACGCCGGCTCGACCGGCTGATTTCCGACATTTCCGATGCCAGCCGTCTCGATGCCGAATTGCAGCGTCAGGACGTGGCGCGGGTCGACCTGCGGCGGCTGTTGTCCACCACCGTGACCATCGCCAACGAAACCCGTCACGGCAACGACGTCGTGGCCGAGGTCCGCTTCGAGGGCGCGCCGGGCGACACGTTCGCGGTCGCCGGCCACGACCTGCGCATCGGCCAGGTGATCGCCAACCTGTTGAGCAACGCGCAGTCGTTCTCCGAGCCCGGCGGCAAGGTGCGCATGGTGTGCCGCCGCCGCAAGGCGGAGATCGAGGTGGTGATCGACGACGACGGCCCCGGCATCCGCGACGACGCGCTGGAAAAAATCTTCGAGCGCTTCTACACCGACCGGCCGCATCAGGGCTTTGGCCAGAATTCCGGCCTCGGCCTGTCGATCTCCAAGCAGATCATCGAGGCCCATGGCGGGCGCATCTGGGCCGAGAACCGCATCCGAAAGACCGGCGACGACGAGGAGCCGGAGGTGCTGGGCGCGCGCTTCGTGGTGCGGCTGCCGGCGACGTCATGAAGGGCGCGAGCGTTCACGCCTCGGCGGTGAAAGTCGGCGCGCGCGCGGTGCTGATCCGCGGCGCCTCGGGAAGCGGCAAGTCGCATCTGGCGTTCGGCCTGATCATGGCCGGCCGCGCCGGCATCGTTGCCGCGGTCGAGCTGATCGGCGACGACCGCGTGCTGCTTGAGGCCGGGCAGGATCGCCTGACGGTGCGGCCGGTGCCGGAGCTGGCCGGGCTGATCGAGGTGAGGGGGCTCGGCGTCCGCCGCTGCGCCTTCGCCGCGCAAGGCGAGGTGGCCGTCGTGGTCGATCTCGCGGCCGCCGACGCGATGCGGCTGCCGCCGCCCGAGGCGGCGCGCACCGTGATCGATGGCGTGACGCTGCCGCGCATCGCGGTGGCGCCGGGCTGGGACGCGCTGCCGCTGGTGGTGGCGTTCCTGACCACGGCGGATGCGACCGAAACGTCGGTTTCGCCCTTGCCTGGACTGGACCCGAACGTTGGCTGAAGGTCGGGTTCAGGCGTAGACGACGAGCAAATCCTTGGCGTCGATCTGATCGCTGGCGCGCACCAGCACCTCGGCAACGGTGCCGTCGCGATCGGCATGCAGCACCGTCTCCATCTTCATGGCCTCGATGGACAACAGCACGTCGCCGGCCTTGACCGGCTGGCCGGCCGCGACCGCGACCGTCGAGACGACGCCGGGCATCGGCGCGCCGACATGGGCGTCGTTGCCGGGCTCCGCCTTGCGGCGCAGCTGTGCTGCGGCGCTGCCGCGGGCGCGGTCCGGCGCCCGGGCGCGACGCGGCTGGCCGTTGAGCTCGAAAAACACCGTCACCATGCCGGTGTCGTCGGCCTCGCCGATCGACGTGCAGCGCACCACCAGCGTCTTGCCGCGCTCGATATCGACCAGGATCTCGTCCTCGACCTGCATGCCGTAGAAGTAAACCGGCGTCGGCAGGCGGCTGACGGGGCCGTACTCCGCCTGGGCGGCGGCGTAGTCGATGAACACTTTTGGATACATCAGCCAGGATGCGAACTCGAATTCGCTGAGGTCGCGGCCGACCTTCTCCTCGGCTTCCTTGCGAAGGAGGACGAGATCGACGTCCTTCAACAGCGCGCCGGGCCGCGCGGTGATCGGCGTCTCGCCTTTCAGCGCCTTGCGTTGCAGGGCTTGCGGCCAGCCGCCGGGCGACTGGCCGAGATCGCCGCGCAGCATCGCAACGACGGAGTCCGGGAAGGCGATGTCCTTGGCCGGGTTTTCCACGTCCGCCACGGTCAAATCCTGGCTCACCATCATCAGCGCCATGTCGCCGACCACCTTGGACGAGGGCGTCACCTTGACGATGTCGCCGAACATCAGGTTGGCGTCGTGGTAGGCCTGCGCCACCTCGTGCCAGCGCGTCTCCAGCCCGAGCGAGCGCGCCTGCTCCTTGAGGTTGGTGAACTGGCCGCCCGGCATCTCGTGCAGATAGACCTCGGAGGC
>JBDHSY010000194.1:0-6146 GCA_039808405.1 Xanthobacteraceae bacterium | reverse complement strand
AGCTGATTGACGTTGACCTTGAGCTCCGCCGCCAGCAGCTCCGCGATCCGGCCGCCGCTGGCGATCACGGTGTTGAGGTTCTCACCCGACAGCTTGCCGAGCGCCATCGCCTTCGAAAGTGCGTTCTGCACCGAGGCCGCGCGCTCCGCCTTGGCGCCCGACACCACCATGGCATTGTTCAGCGCCTCGGTGAAATCCAGGCTCTCCTTCGTAGACAGGCCAAGCTCCCGTAGCGCCGTGGCATTGGCGAGCCAGGACTCCGTCGTTTGCGTGATGCTCGAATAGGTCCGCCGCGCCATGGCGGCGAGCCGTTCCATGACGGCGGCCCCGCGTTCCTGCGAGCCGGTGGCGAGATCGACGCGCGAGCGCAGGTCGGTCCAGGTATTGGCATAGGTGACGAGCTGCTGGACGCTGATCGCAGCGCCAAGCACGCCCATCACCCGGCGCACCACCATGCCGGTGATATCGGCCTGCTTCTCGATGCGCTTGAAGCTCTTCTCGCCAACCTCGCCAATGCCCTCGAATTCGGACCTGACCAGCCGGCCGCCTTCGGCAACGAGCCGGACGGAGACGCGTTTTTCGGCCATGGGTCAATCTTCCTGTCAGACGGAGACACGCCTTGCGTGACGGTGCCGATCCGCGGAAACTTGAGTCATGTCCGAGATCGTCACCTTGTCCGCCAAATTTGAGATCCAGATCCCCGAGGCCCTCCGCGCTGCGCGGGGCTGGAAGGTCGGTCAGGTCTTCGCACTCATGCCAAAGGGAACTGGCATTCTGCTGATACCGGTGCCGGAACAGAGTTCACTTGCCGGGATCGCAAAGGGTGCTGAAGCGACCGATTGCCGGGATCGGTCGGATCGGTTCTGACCGCCAAATTCCCAACAAGGCTTTGCCTGTGCGTCATTGACATATGCGTCTGGCAACCTGGAGGAAGATGACATGAGCGAAGCTTTCAAGAGTATCGAACAGGGCCTGAAGGAGGCGCTGGCGCATGTGCGTGGTGAGCGGATGGCCACGGTCCACGAAATCGAACTGTCGGAACCGGACGTCCAGGCGATCCGGGCTGATACCGGTCAGTCGCAATCCGCGTCTGACGGCAGCATTGGCAGGAAGAAGAGCAGGCGCCTGAACCGGGGGTAATGCCGCAAGTCCTGACGGGCCGGCGTGCAACAGTCGTATCTGATCAGGCGCGCTCGGCCGCCATCTGTTCGTTGAGCTTGCGCACCATCACCGCCTCGATCTCGGACAGACATTCGGCGGCAATCAGCGGACTGACACCGAGTGCGCGCGCCATGGCTAAGGCAGCGTTCATGTCCCAGCCGATGACGACCGTGGCGCCCATGCCGCCAACCACCCGCAATTGTCCAGTCAGGCGCTGGACGAGATCCCAGACCTGCCAACCCTCCGGAGTTTCCGGAGAGTTCAGCCGCGCCGGGCAATCTTCGCACGCGCTTTCGCAGGCCGCGCAGTAGGCCTCGCCCCCGCCGAAGTGCCATTCGGCAAGGGCGATGAGGCGTTTTTTTCCGCATCCAGCATCAGATACGGCGCGAGACAGCGGGTCTGGAACGCCTCGAACACCGGCCAGATGTCGAGGAGCGCATCGATCCCTTCCGGCGTGACCGACATCGGCATGCCGCTCTCATCGCCGACGCCCTCCCAATCCATCACCACGCGGCGGGCGACCGCCTTCGCCATGACCAGCGCCATTTCTTCCTGGCTGGCATCCTTGGGCAAAGATTCGACGGTGGGATCGTTGCGGGCGGCGACCATGGTGGCGGTGGTCACCGGCAGCACATGCAGACGCAGGCCAGATCCAAGGTCGAGCCATTTCGGCTCAGTGGAAAGGTCGAGACGGATCATGGTCAGTAGTCCTCCACGTCATTGATGAGCACGGCGGTGCACATGCGTCCGAGCGTGGCGTCGCGCGCCGCCTGCCAATCGAACGATGCCTGCACGCCCTGCGGCCCGGAAATTTCCAGGCGGGGCCGCGGCAGATAGACCGCGTGCGCCGTGAAGGTCAGGCTTTCGCCAGAGATGAGTGTGTATGAAAACTCCAGCTCGCAAGGAGCGCCGTTGATCGCCTGTGTCACCAATGTCGAGTCGGCAAAGCGGACCTCGGTACGGCCGGTGAGCGCCGCAATCGACGGATCGGCGCCATCGATCATGCCGTCGGCACGGATAGTCTCGATGCGGTCGAGATTGTTGGCATAGGTGATCTCGGTCGAGATCACGTTGCCCAAAGCGGTGCCGTTGCGCTTGATCGCGCCGTTGAAGTGCCCGAAGCGGATGAGATCCAGCTCCGCGGGCGTGCCGGCCTGTGACGTGGTGTTGATCGTCTCGCCCTGTGCCACCAGCCGCGCCGTTGCGGTCAGCAAGCCAGAGCGCTGCATTTGCCAGGTCAGTTGATCGAGCACTGCGCCGGAATAGAGTGCGTATCGCGGCACCTCAGGCATTCCGGTCTCGATTGCCATCGACGGCAGGGTCCAGGATCCGGATTGGAAAGTGTGGGTGAAGGGCCCCGGTGCCGTCCCCGTCGTCGTCGGCGCACCAAACGCCGCCTTCAGCCAGAAGCCGAAGGCTTGCGCATCGATCGGCACCACGACGTCGCCATCGGCGGTCACCGCATCCTTGACCGGCGCCAGCGGATCGCGGCCATAGCCCAAGAGCTCGGAATTGAGCAGCGGCTGTTCCGCTCCGAGCGTCGTGCTGGCGAATGGCATGCGGCTGAAACCGCTCGCCGGCGGGGTGCCATAAATCGTCTCGAACGCGAGCGCCATTCGCGCCCGCGCCCCTTGGGCTCGTGCCATGGTGTTTCTCCTCGGATTGTCGGGATCAACCGAGCGGGTCGGCCGTCGAATAATGCAGCACCACCGGGATCATGGCGGCTTTCAGGGCGGCCGCGCCCTCGATGGGCAGATCGACCGGCTGCGGCGCTTCCGCCTCGATCCAGTCGCACAGTCCCCCGAGCGTGCGGTCGCCGGCAATCGCCGCACCAATGCTGGCGCACAGCGCATCAAACGCCGCATCGCGGCCCGCGCCCTGCACGACGGCCTCGATCTCGGCCCGGTGCTGATAATGGTAGATGAGTGGCGACAGCGTCGTCTCCGGCTCACCCGGATCGCCATCACGCAAAATCAATAGCCCTGCCGCAGGTACACGCTCGGGCAGCACCTCGCCGCGCAGCACGGTGGCTGGCAACATTGAAAGCTGCGCGTGTAGCGCGGCGAGGATGGTTTCGCGGGTGGTGGGCATGATAGTCCCGGTTCGCCGGGACCAGCCCGGCGTCAGTGATCCCTGTCGGGTTTCTGCTCCGAAAGAGCGGCCAGCCGTCGCGGCAGATCCGAGCGGCCGTGCAGGAAATCGACGATGATCACCTGATCGGCGTCCTCGACGAAAACGACGAAATGCTGACCCGCTCGCGTGAAACGCAGATCCTCGGGCAGGTCCGGATCGATGAGGCGGCGGCAGTCCTGCGACATAGCCGTGCCCGCCGCAATCGCCGCGCAACGTGCGATCAGGTCTTCCTCGTAGGCGGCAGCCTGTCGCGGACCGAAGGTCTCATGCGTCCAGCGAGCGATTTCGACGAGCGATGTTTCCGCCTGTAGCGTCAGGCGCCAGGGTTTCGGCATCAGGACGATTAGCGCGCGGAAGCGAAGGCACGCCGGATCGCATCCTCACCGCTCCCCTCGGCCAGATCACCACGCCGGGCCTGGTCCAGCCCGTCACGCAACCTTGCCTGCAATTCGCTGAACTCCGCCTCCTCCCTTTCGAGAAGACGCAACCCCGCCCGCAGGGCTTCGGAGGCATTCTGGTAGCGCCCCGATGCGACCAGCCGGTCGACCAGGTCGGATTGGGTTTCGGTCAGAACGACGTTTCGGGTGGCCATGCGTATCTCCATCAAGGATATTGGCAATATATGCCAATGCCCTATGAATGTCGACCGCTGGCCAAATGCAGGTTTGTGGGGGCCAGGCGCCCGGATTCATATTGGCGTGGCACCGTGGAAAGGATGATGGTCATGGTACGCAGCCTTCAGGACAAGCTCGCCAGGCTCGACCCGGCCCGCCGCGCGCGGATCGAGGCCGAGGCTAATCGCCTGCACACCGAATGCCGGGCGCCGATTCTTGATAGCACGATTACCTGTCCGCATTGCGGGCATTCGCAAAACGAGACCATGCCGACGGATGCCTGCCAGTGGTTTTACGAGTGCAAGGGCTGCGGCACGCTCCTCAAACCAAAACCGGGTGATTGCTGCGTTTTCTGCTCCTACGGCACGGTACCCTGTCCGCCGATCCAGGCCCATAAAGGATGCTGCAGTTGATAGCCTGACTGGATCGAGCCGCTCAGGAACGCGTTTCCGTCCAATTCGCCACGATCATCCCCGGCAGGGCGTTCTCCACCGCGCGCGCATCCTGCGCGAGATCGAGGCGCTTTGGCAGTTTCACCTGCGGCACCAGCAGGAAGATCACGGCGGTGGCGCGACCTTGCAGCCGGCTCGAGACGCGACCATCCTTGTGCCGGGTGATGTTTTCGCGGATGCGAGGACGCTGCGGTCAAAGCTCTATCACATCTACCGAGATCCATCGGTCTCCGAGGATCTGAACAGGGCGAAGGCCGAGCCGCACGAGGCGCTGCCGAAACTAGTGCAGGACGCCTACACGCTGCTCGGCGCCGACTGGCGGGAGACTCAGAAGCAGTGGCGAAAGGCCGGGCACCGTTCGCCCCCAGTAATGTTGACGGTCACGCCGCCGTTACGTGCCCGACTTCCTTGTCCGGCTGTCCGGCGGCAAGATGCTTGCCCTCGAGATCAAGGGAACCGATACCCCGCAGAACAAGGCCAAGCGCGACGCGCTGGATGAGTGGGTTAAGGCGATCAACAGCACCCGAGGATTCGGACAGTGGGCTTGGGATGTCGCGTTCAAGCCGGGCGATATCCAAGACATCGTAGCAAAGCACGCGTTCGTTGCCGAGCCGGCGGAGTAGTATCTCTAACATCTGCGCCATCGTTACCATGGCATGAGCGTGCCGCGGCAGCGTCATCGATCTAATTGCTTTGAACTGACAATGTTAATGGCTTCGGCTCGCGCAGCAGCTTGAGGCAGCCCAGCTGGAAGGGCAATTGAGCGTTTGTCTGACCTCGTCATCGTCGGGCGGGACACGCCGACTTCTGCGCTGAGACGGCACGGCTATCGCAGGGCCGTTATACGGGTTATCCATACCGTAAGGCAGCCCTCGTGACTGTCATTGGTATCAGGCTTTAGCGCGATGGACGGCGCAGAGCTTGTTGCCGTCGGGATCACGAAGATAGGCGAGGAACACGGATCCGGATGCGCGGTAACGTATCCCCGGTGGATCTTCGACCGACTTGCCGCCGTGGGCGACACCTGCCGCGTGCCAGGCCTCACCCTGTTCGACGCTGTCCATCGTGAAGCCAATTGTGCCGCCATTGGCGTGAGTCGCGGGTTGGCCGTCGATCGGCTTTGTCACCTCGAAGACGTTACCCTTGTGTCGATAGACCAGACGTCCCTTTGCGTCGGTCGTAGCCGGCCCCGCTCCGATTGCGGCAAAGATTGCGTCGTAGAATTTCCGCGCTCGCTCAATGTCGTTGCTGCCGACCATAATATGGCTGAACATGCCTCTCCCCCACTTGGTTATCCAACCCGTGGCTCAATGCAGCACAGACTGAGGGGAAGGGAAAGCCAGACACGGCAGCGCAATGCGTAGCTTAATATCTTGGCTTTCATGGAGTCAGCTGGCCATCCACAATAACGCCGCTACCCATGTTCCAGCCGCATGGCGGAATCGAAAAAGTTCGACCCAAGTTTCCTTCTCCTACCGCGATACATCACAAAAGCACGGATCGATTGTCAGAAATAATCTCGCATTTACAGCGACTTATAAAACCGTACCGAATCCGCGAGTCATGAGGTTTGGAGAATATCGGCGCGGAGAGACCAAAATCAGCCCTTGGTGAGCCCGCCGCAGTAAACAGCTTTGCGCGAAAACCCTACAATTCTGCGCGGTTTTGAGCGCCGATCTGCGTAGCGGAGAATATTCCGGCGCTGGTGGCTGGCGGAGAGGGAGGGATTCGAACCCCCGATAGGCTTGCACCTATGCCGCATTTCGAGTGCGGTGCATTCAACCAC
>JBDHSY010000193.1:0-6151 GCA_039808405.1 Xanthobacteraceae bacterium | reverse complement strand
CCCTGCCAGGCGGCCACGGCGACGACCAGCAGCACGGCCGCGCCGATGATGACGGCGGAATAGCGCTCCCAGATCTTCTGGAGCCGCTCGCGACGCAGTTCGTCGTCTATTTCGCTAAATATCTCAGTCACTTAACTGACATCCCCAAGGCGCGGCGAAAGCCGCGCGGCGCGCCTGTTGCGGGGCGTAACCTAGTCGTATGGCGTTGACAAGGCAAAGCTCGCGCAACGTGTAACCGTTGTTGTGCCGTCACCCTTTGGGCTTGAGCGCGTAGACGTTGTCGGGACCGGGAAAGGCGCGGCTGCGCACGTCGGCGGCGTAGCCCTTGATGGCGTCCTCGATGCCGGCGGCGAGGTTACCGTAGCGGCGCACGAATTTCGGCACCCGGTCCGACAGGCCGAGCATGTCCTCCAGCACCAGCACCTGGCCGTCGCAGGCGGGGCTGGCGCCGATGCCGATGGTCGGAATGCGGATCGTCTCGGTGATCTTGCGGGCCAGCGGTTCGGCCACCGCCTCGATCACCACCGAGAACGCGCCGGCCTCGGCCACCGCGATGGCGTCGCGCTGGATCGGGCCTGGGCCGTTGACGCCATCCACCAGGCGCTGCGCCTCCTCGCGGCCCTGCGAGCGGAACGAGCCGAGCGCGTTGATCGACTGCGGAGTGAGGCCGATATGGGCCATCACCGGAATGCCGCGCTGGGTCAGGAACGCGATCGTGTCGGCCATGCGCTCGCCGCCTTCCATCTTCACCGCGCCGCAGTGGGTCTCCTTGAGGATGCGCGCGGCGGAATGAAACGCCTGCTCCTTCGAGGCCTCGTAGGAGCCGAACGGCATGTCCACCACCACCAGCGCGCGCGCGGAGCCGCGCATCACCGCGTGGCCTTGCAGGATCATCATCTCCATGGTGACCGGCAGCGTGGTCTCGAACCCGTGCATGACGTTGCCGAGCGAGTCGCCGACCAGGATCATGTCGCAATAGCGATCGACCAGCCGCGCGGTGTGGGCATGGTAGGCGGTCAGCATCACCAGCGGCTCGCCGCCCTTGCGCGCGAGGACGTCAGGCGCGGTGACGCGCTTCACGGCGGTTTGCACAGACATTAATTATACTCCGAAGACCGGAACGCCGATCACGATCGGGTGGAACACGAAAGCCAGCGCCAGATAGACCAGGGTGCCGGCAACGATGGCGAGCGCGTCGTGGCCGAAGCCGCCGAGCGGCATCTGCGGCGCGCCGCGGTCCTTGCGCCATATCAGGGTGATGCGGTCGAACACGGCCCAGACGAGAAACGCGCCGAACAGCACGATGGAGCCGAGATCGCCGTTCGCCATCAGGTGCGCGAGCGCCCACAGCGCCACGCCCGTCAGCATCGGATGGCGCACCAGGAGATAGATGTAGCCGCGCAGATACGCCGCAACGATCAGCACGATGGCGAGCCACATCAGCAGCAGCACGGTGTGCCGCAACGAGGCCGGCGGGTGCCAGACCTGAACCCAGCCGGTCGCGCGATAGGTGGCAAATCCCCAGACGATCAGCGCAAGGCCGACCGCCGAGACCAGCGAGTAGGCGGCCTTGTAGCGGTTCTCGCCGCCGAGCCGGGCAAGCACGGCCGCGCGTGCCTCGCGCTGCGTCGTCAGTGTGTGGACGCCGAGAAACAGCACGAGGCCGATAATCATCACGGTCAAGCCCACGGCGGTCTCCCGTTCGCTCGGACAGCCGTGCGTCGGCGTGGTCGGCCCGCCGCGTCACGATACAACCGCAGGGGTATCATTTTTGGAGGGATTTTAGCAAGGCGGCAGGATGATCGCGACGGCGACGGCGCATGTGCGGACACACGCTCGCCGTCGATCCGCGATGGCCGCGACGACGGTGCGTCAGCTTGCTTCCGCCAGCAGCGAAAGCTGGTGCGGCTGCGCCTCGGTGTGGGCGAGGTCGGTGAGCGGCGTGGGATAGTCGCCGGTGAAGCAATGGTCGGTAAACTTTGGCCGTGCCGGATCGCGCCCCGGCTCGCCCATCGCGCGGTAGATGCCGTCCACCGACAGGAACGCCAGCGTATCGGCGCCGATGATGGCGCGCATCTCCTCCAGCGTGTGGGTGGCGGCGAGCAGGCCGGCGCGGTCCGGAGTGTCGATACCGTAGTAATCGGGATGGGTGATCGGCGGCGAGGCGAGGCGGAAATGCACCTCGCGGGCGCCGGCGTCGCGCATCATCTTGACGATCTTGCGCGAGGTGGTGCCGCGCACCAGCGAGTCGTCGATCAGCACGATCCGCTTGCCCTCGATCGCGGCGCGGTTGGCGGAGTGCTTCATGCGCACGCCGCTCTCGCGCACGCTCTGCGTCGGCTGGATGAAGGTGCGCCCGACATAGTGGTTGCGGATGATGCCGAGTTCGTAGGGAAGCCCGGAGGTCTGGCTGTAGCCGAGCGCGGCCGGCACGCCGGAGTCCGGCACCGGCACCACGACGTCGGCCTCGACATGGCTTTCGCGGGCGAGTTCGGCGCCCATCGCCTTGCGCACGGCATAGACCGAGCGGCCGCCGACGATGGAGTCGGGGCGGGCGAAATAGATGTACTCGAAGATGCACGGGCGCGGCGGCATCGGCGGGAACGGCTTGTGGCTCTCGGTGCCGTGCTCGTCGAACACGATGACCTCGCCGGGCTCGATGTCGCGCACGTACTTTGCGCCGATGATGTCGAGCGCGCAGGTCTCCGACGCCAGCACCGGCGAGCCCTCGAACTCGCCGAGCACCAAGGGGCGGATGCCGAGCGGGTCGCGGGCGCCGATCAGCTTCTTGTTGGTCAATGCCACCAGCGAGTAGGCGCCCTCGATGGCGCGCAGCGCCTCGATGAAGCGCTCGATGAAACGGGCGCGGCGCGAGCGCGCGACCAGATGCAGGATCACCTCGGTATCGGTGGTGGACTGCATCATGGCGCCGTCGCGCACCAGTTCCCGGCGCAGCGTCAGGCCGTTGGTCAGGTTGCCGTTGTGGCCGACCGCGAAGCCGCCGGCGTTGAGCTCGGCGAACAGCGGCTGGACGTTGCGCAAAATGGTGCCGCCGGTGGTGGAATAGCGGACGTGGCCGACGGCCGAGGCGCCGGGCAGGCGGCCGATGACGTCGGCGCGCGAGAAGGTGTCGCCGACCAGCCCGAGGCGGCGCTCGGAATGGAACCGGCTGCCGTCGAAGGAGACGATGCCGGCGGCCTCCTGGCCGCGGTGTTGCAGCGCGTGCAGGCCGAGCGCGGTGATGGCGGCGGCCTCGCTGTGGCCGAAAATGCCGAACACGCCGCACTTCTCGCGCAGCGTGTCGTCGTGCAGATGGCCGTCGTCGGGGGCAGGGGGGGCGGCGTCGTGTGAAGATGAGCCGATCAGGGTCATTACCGCCTCTCTTTCGGGGCCCGCGGGGTCAGCGGGCGGCCGGTTTGCCGTCGATCAGGTCGCGCAAGCCCTCGCGCGCGGATTTGGCATAACCTTCTTCATCGGCCGGCGCACCTTGCAGCGAGCCGCTGTCGCTCTCGCTGCCGGGCTTCTTCAACCGCTTCAAAATGGTATTTTCGGGGTCGTCCGGCAAGAGCGACATCAGCCAGTCGCCGGTTCCCTGCAGCACCATGCGCGACTTGGCCTGCGTCACCCAGTCGGGGCGCTGCTTGTCCGGCACCAGCCAGACGAAGAACAGGAACGCCACCACCACGATCAGCAGGCCGCGCGCCAGCCCGAACAGGAAGCCGAGCGTGCGGTCGAGCGCGCCGATGCGCGAATCCAGGATCATGTCGGAGATGCGCACGGTGATGATCGAGACCACGATCAGGGTGCCGATGAACACCCCGGCGATGACCACCGCGGTCGCCACCAGGTCGTTGTTGAAATAGGTTTTTGCGGTCGGCAGCAGCTTCTGGAACGAATACAGCGTCACCAGCGCCGCCGCGCCCCAGGCGGCGATCGACAGGATCTCGCGCATGAAGCCGCGGATCATGGCGAGCAGCCCCGAGATCAGCATCACCCCCAGCACAATGAAATCGAGGATGGTGATCGGCATGGGCGAAACGGGTCCGGCGTATCGGGGCGGTGCTCTCGCCCCCGAATCGGGGAGCGCGGTCGGTTGCGTAGCTGAAGCCGAGAACGGCGTCCCGGGCAAGGCCAGGCCGGTGGGCCGCACTATGCGCCGGCTGTATAGCGGGCACGGGCGCGGGCGTCACCCTTCGTCAGCCGCGACGGTTACGGAATTGCGACGGTGTGGCATTTTTTCCGCCGCTCTCGTCGTCCTCGGCCGGGCCGCGCACCGGGCGCGGGCGGCCTTGCGCGGCGATATCGGCGACGAGGCTGCCCAAGGTCCCGACCGTGGTGAGCGCGAGGGCGCTCGCCCCGCCCGGCTCGCCGCGCGCCGCCTCCGGCAGCACGGCACGGGCAAAGCCGAGCTTTTGCGCCTCCTTGAGGCGCGCCGCCGTCTGTGCCACCGGGCGCACTGCGCCGGACAGCGACACCTCGCCGAAAAACACCGCATCCGGCGGCAGCGGCGCGTTGGCGAGCGAGGACACCAGCGCCGCGGCGGCGGCGAGGTCGGCGGCCGGTTCCTGGATACGCAGCCCGCCGGCGACGTTGAGATAGACGTCGTGGCCGGCCAGCCTGACCCCGCAATGCGCCTCCAGCACGGCCAGCACCATGGCGAGCCGGCTCTGCTCCCAGCCGACCACGGCGCGGCGCGGCGTGCCGAGGGCGCTCGGCGCCACCAGCGCCTGCAACTCGACCAGCACCGGGCGGGTGCCCTCGATGCCGGCGAACACCGCGGTGCCGGGCGAGCCGAGGTCGCGCTCGGACAAAAACAGCTCTGAGGGGTTGGCGACCTCGCGCAAGCCTTCGCCGGTCATCTCGAACACGCCGATCTCGTCGGTCGGGCCGAACCGGTTCTTGACCGCGCGCAGGATGCGGAACTGGTGCCCGCGCTCGCCCTCGAACGACAGCACCGCGTCGACCATGTGCTCGACCACGCGCGGGCCGGCGATCTGGCCGTCCTTGGTGACGTGGCCGACCAGGATCAGGGTCGCGCCGGTTTTCTTGGCAAAGCGGATCAGCGCCTGCGCCGACGCCCGCACCTGGGTCACGGTGCCCGGCGCGGAGTCCACCATGTCGGTCCACATGGTCTGGATGGAATCGATCACGACGAGGCGAGGAACATCGCCTTGTGAAAGGGTTGCAACGATATCCTCAACCGATGTCTCGGCTGCGAGCTGAACGCCCGCGTCCGACAGCCCGAGCCGGCTGGCACGCAGCCGCACCTGCGCCACCGCCTCCTCGCCCGAGATATAGACGCTGCGGTGGCCGGCCCGCGCCATCAGGCTCGCGGCCTGGGTCAGCAGCGTCGATTTGCCGATGCCGGGGTCGCCGCCGACCAGGATCACCGAGCCGGGCACAAAACCGCCGCCGGTGACGCGGTCGAGCTCGGCCATGCCGGAAGCGAGCCGCGGCGCCTCCGGGCTTTCGCCCGACAGCGTTTCCAGCGCGATCAGCCGGCCCTTGCGGCGGCCGCCGCGACCGGTCGCCGGCGAGGTGCCGACGCCGCCGGCCGTTTCCTCGACCAGCGTGTTCCACTCGCCGCAGGCGTCGCACTTGCCCTGCCAGCGGTTGTAGGCCGCGCCGCAGTTTTGGCAGATGAAGGAGGGAGCGGGACGGGCCATGGCGGCTTAAAATCCGGGCGACTCGGACGATCAGGAGGCGTGCGCCGCGTTCCATAGCATGGATAGCCCGGCGAGGATCATGATGGCGTCCATCAGGAGCCGGAACGCGTTCGGCCCGAGGCCGAGCACGAAGCGCTTGGCGATGAACGCGCCCGCCATCACCGAGCCGCCGACGATCAGGCCCTTGAGCGCGACCGGCGCGGCCAGCGCGCCGAACTGGTGGAAGGTGACGGACTTGGAGACGTAGAGGCCGAGCGAGGCGGCGGCCTCGGTGGCGAGGAACGCGCCCCTGGTCAGGCCATAGGCCAGAAACACCGGCACGCTGATCGGCCCGGTGGAGACCACGATGCCGGTCAGGTAGCCGATCGCGGCGCCGGCGACGGCGAGTTGCCACAGCCTGACCCGCAATTCGCGCCGGGCGAGCAGGTGGCGGACCGGCACCATGGCGATCAGGAACGCACCGATGGCGATATCCACGAGGCGGG
>JBDHSY010000192.1:0-6195 GCA_039808405.1 Xanthobacteraceae bacterium | reverse complement strand
CGAGCTGAATCTCCCGTATCGGGGTTTCCGAGGGCCGCTTGCTGACCAGATTGATCATGCCGCCGGGGACGTTTTGTCCGTAGAGGCCGGACGACGGACCGCGAAGCACCTCGATCCTCTCCAGACCGTAGGTCTCGATGCGGGGAATGGCGTACCCGCCGGCCGGGAATTTCATGCCATCGACATACTGAAACTTGTCGATCTGAAAACCGCGGACCGTGAAATGGTTGAAGCGCGCATCGAAACCGAAGGCCTCGCTGTCGACGCCCGGGGTATAGCGCAAAGCCTCGCTGACGGATTGCGCGCCCTGATCGCGCGCCTGGTCGGCCGTCACGACCGACACCGACTGCGGTATCTCTATGACAGGGGTGTCGGTCTTGCTGCCCGTAGCGCTGCGGTTTGCGATATAGCCCTGCACCGCTCCCCATGCGCTCTCGCCCTGCACATCGATGGTGTCGAGCGGGATCGCGTCCGCCGGCAGCGCGCTGCCGGCCGCCGCTGGGGCGACGATGGTGATCGCGTTGGGGCCGGTCGCCCGCGCAGCCAGACCGGTGCCGGTGAGAACGGCTGCGAGCGCCTGGTTTGCGGTCAATGAGCCTTGAGCGCCGCGCGTGGTTTTGCCTTGAGCGATCGAGGAATCGAACAGGATCTGCAGTCCCGTCTGCGCGGCAAGGCGGTTCAGAGCGGGCGTCAGCGGGCCGGCCGGGACGGAGATGGCGCGCGCTGCGGACTGGGACGTCGTTTGCGCCGCCGCCGGCACCGTCAGACCTGTCGCCAGCAGCGTCGTTCCCAACAGACATGACCGGGCCAGCCCAAGGGATCGCCCGAGGGATCGCCCCGAGTCTCGTGATTGACGCACCCGCTGCATTCGCTTGTCCCCCATCGAACTTCGCCCCTAACACTGGCCGCCCTCGCACCGGATGGCGCACGCAGCCGTTCAATGTGGTGACGAATGGGGAAGACGCTTTGGGACTGGACGACGGGGGAAAGCGATTTGGAAAGCTTCGAAAATCGCCGGGCTCTGCGGTGACCGGAGACCGGCGCGCCTCATCCGCGCAGCACGATCAACGGACCCAGCCGGATCACGCTGACGCCGAGCGACTCGCGCAGCAGAGCCAGTGCGGCATCCGTATCGGTGACGGTGAAGGTGCCGCTGACGCGGCGGGCGGCAAGCGCCGAGGTCGAGATGATGATGCGGCCCGCGAAATGACGGCCGATCTCGGTGACGACTTGCGCCACCGGCGCGTTGTCGACCACAAGCTGGCCCCGCCGCCACGCCAGCACCGCATGGGTATCGGCCGGCCGCACGTCTTGCACCTTGCCGTCGCGGTCATAGACGGCCTGATGCCCCTCGCTGACCCCGACCGCTGGTTGCGCAAGCGTATCGGACGTAACCGATACCGCATGCTCGGTCACGGTCACTTCGGTGGTGCGTTCGTCGATCCGCACGTCAAAGGCCGTTCCGAGCGCGGTCGTGCGCCCGCCCAGCGCCTCGACGACGAAGGGCCGGGTCGCATCCTCCGCCACCTGAAAGAAAGCCTGCCCGCGCAGCAGCGTAACGGTGCGGCTCCGCTCGGTGAAGCGATAGGCCACCGCCGAGGAGGCGTTGAGCTGCATGGTCGAGCCGTCGGCGAGTTGAACGGTCGGCATCTCGTCGGTGCCCGAGATCGCATCGGCCTGAAGCCGCGTCGGGCCGTCGGAATAGACGAACGCGCCGGCGGCGAGCGTCGTGCCCAGGATTGCGATCGTGACGATCCTGGCGACGGGCGGGCGCGGCTTGACCCTGAAATTCCGTAGCGCCGGGTCGTTCAGAATGGCGGTGCGCGCTTCGCCCATCAGCCGCTCGGCGGCCGCGTAAGCCGCTCTGTTGTCCGGGCTCTCCGCAAGCCACGCCTCGAAGTCGCAAGCCTCGCGCGCGCCAAGCTCGCCGCTGCGATGCCTCAGCACCCAAGCGGCGGTCTCTTCATGCCGCTTGCGGGCCCGCGCTGATCGTTTGGCCGTCATCGGGTTCCCCGCTCGCCCCTCGCCTACTCATAAGACGAGCGAGGTTGGCTTGGAAGGACTCTTACTCAAGCCCGAGCAGGCGGTCGAGACAATGCGCAAGCGCCCGGCGCAACTGCCGGTCGACCATGTTTTGCGAGATATTGAGCTTTCGCGCGATCTGGTCGGGATCGAGGCGATGCAGGCGATGCAGGATAAAGACAGCACGCCGCCGCGCCGGCAACTCCGCGATGGCCTCGCGCAGCACGGCAAGGCGGGCCTCCACTTCGAGGCCGTAGTCGGGCGCAGGCGTTTCCGCCGGGACCGCGAGCGCCTCGGCGTCGGTGCCCGAGAACAGGTGCTGCTCGAAGCGCGCCCGGCGCATCCGGTCGATGCCGAGATTGATCGCCGAGCGGCACAGGAACGCGCACAGCGAACGCTTGCCCCTCAACACGTCGGGCTTTTCGGCAAGCTTGATGTAGAGGTCGTGGACGATATCCGAGACGAGACCGCGCTCGCAGCCACGGCGCAGCACCGCAGCCTTGATGTCGGCATAGTGCGCCTCGATGGCGCGATTCAAAAGGTCGTCGCTGTCAAGAAAGCTGGCCGACGTCACGCTGCGAATTCCCGTCTGAACAGACGGCATATACAGAGGCAAATGGTTCGCCGCGCAAGGCCCTTCTTTTAGAGCGAGTCCAAACAAACGGCCGTGCCCGGCTTGCGAACGAACCACTCTAGAAATTGTCTAAACTGGCGTCGTTGTCGGCACATCCCAAAGCGCTTATGCCTCGAGGGCGGGATATGACCAAATCCCGCCTGGCACCTCAACGCCCGAGGTCCTGCGACGGATGTCCTGCGTGGCGCTCCATCGGGCTTGCTGCATGGCGCGTGACGCGCACGTGTCGGACTCCGAACACGACAGCATTCGATGTCGGACGTTTCCGCTGCCGCAAGCCGCGTGCGCAGAGCCTGTGCAATTGCTCTCACGGCGCAGTCTGATGAGGGCTTGATTTTCATTCATTTGCACCTCAAACGTTTTGATCGTGTTTGAAATCTCTGTCCCATGGGACGGAGCCCGACAGGCGAGCGGATGATCATGAACGGTAGCGTTACGGGCAGACCGACGACCAACGGCGCTTCGTGGCCGGACAGGGCGTGGGCCTTTCTCGATTTCGTAACGTGCCGCGGCGGCGGACGAGAATTGATTCAAACACGGCTCTGGCCGGTCGCGCTTGCGTTGATGATCGCCCTCGCCTCCGCATGGCCGGCATCGGCGCAGACGACGCCCGCGCAGACGGCGTGGCGGCTGCTCGACTATATCGCCGTCGATTATCCCGAAGTCGTCCAGAACGGCGCGGTCGTCAACCAGACCGAGTTCGACGAGATGCGGGAGTTCTCGGCAACGGCAACCAAGCTGATCGGCGAGCTTCCCGCGTCGGCGGCGAAAGACGATCTCGCGAAGCAGGCTGCCGAGCTTGAGAAGATCATCGCCGCCAAGTCGCCGGCGCCCGCGATTGCGACGGCCGCGCGCGGCCTCGCGGCCGATCTCATCAAGGCCTATCCGGTTCCCCTCTCCCCGACGGTCGCTCCGGACCTCGCGCGCGGCGCTGCGCTCTATAAGGAGCATTGCGCGAGTTGCCACGGCGCCACCGGCAACGCCGACGGCCCGCAGGCCAAAGACCTCGATCCGCCGGCAATCGCCTTCACCGACGAAGCGCGGGCGCGCGAGCGCAGCATCTTCGCGCTCTATCAGGTGATCGAACAGGGACTGGACGGCACCAGCATGGCGAGCTTCGCCGACCTGCCACCGCAGGATCGCTGGGCGCTGGCCTTCTATGCCGGCTCGCTCGCCTATCCGCAGGACAAGGCCGCGGCCGGCAAGGCGCTGTGGGACGATGACGCCGACCTCCGCAAGCGTTTCGATCTCGAGAAGCTGGTCGGCACCAGACCGTCGGCGCTGGCTGCCGAGATCGGCGAGGACAAGACGCAAGACCTCATGGCCTATCTGCGTCGTCATCCCGAAGCGGCAGCCGCGCAGACGGCCGGCACGCTGACGCTGGCGCGCACAAAACTGGACGAGGCGCTCGCGGCCTATACGCGGGGCGATCGCAAGGCCGCGACCGATCTGGCGCTGTCCGCCTATCTGGACGGGTTCGAGCCGGTCGAGGCCATGCTGTCGGCGCGCGACGACGCGCTGATGATCCGCATCGAGGGCGCGATGGCGAACCTGCGCGCCGGCATCGCCAGGGGCGAGCCGGGCGAGACGGTCAAGGAGCGCGTCGCCACGCTCGACGGCCTGTTCGCGCAAGCCGAAAGCGCGCTCGCCTCCGATGAGGCCTCAGCGACATCCGCCTTCATTGCGTCGTTCACCATCCTCGTGCGCGAGGGGCTGGAGGCGATCCTGATCGTGATCGCCATGATCGCCTTCCTCGCCAAGGCCGACCGGCGCGACGTGCTGCCCTATGTCCATGGCGGATGGGTCGCGGCGCTCGTCGCAGGCGCGGCGACGTGGGCGGCGGCGACATGGCTTGTGACGATCAGCGGGGCGAGTCGCGAACTGACGGAAGGCTTCGGCGGCGTGTTCGCGGCGCTGGTGCTGCTGTGGGTCGGGGTCTGGATGCACGGCAAGAGCAATGCCGAGGTGTGGCAACGCTACATCCGCGACAAGCTCGGCCGCGCGCTCAACCGGCGCTCGGCGTGGTTCCTGTTCGCGCTGGCCTTCATCGTCGTCTATCGCGAGGTGTTCGAGACGATCCTGTTCTATGCCGCGATCTGGAGCCAGGGCAACGGCGGCGCGGTTGTCGCCGGCGGCGCGGCCGCGCTCGTCGTGCTCGCGATCATTGCCTTCGTGATGATGCGCTACAGCCGCAGGCTGCCGATCGGCAAGTTCTTCGCCTACAGCTCGGCACTGATCGCGGTGCTTGCGGTGGTGCTGATCGGCAAGGGCACGGGTGCGCTCCAGGAAGCCGGCTATCTTCCGATCACGCCGTGGCCCGGCTTCCCGCGCAATGCGTTTCTCGGCATTTATCCGACCCGGGAGACCATCATCGCCCAACTCGCGATGATCGTGCTGCTGATGCTCGGCTTTGCCTGGAACAAGCGCTCGGCACAGACGAAGGCGGCGTGAGGCGGCAAAGGCGCCGCCGCAAGCAAAATCGGCGGCCGGCGAGAGCTGACCGTGCCGGGCCGCGAGCCGCACCGCTCGTCGCGCGCGTCAACAGCCTGTCGCTCAATCCCGATGCCGTAGCGCGTCGACGAGAACCTTGAACGCGGCAAGATTCTGACGGCGGCTCGGATAGTAGAGAAAATAGCCGTCGAACAGGGGCGACCAGTCGTCGAGAACCTGCACCAGCGCGCCGGACGCGATATGCCGCTCCACGATGTTCTCGGGGACATAGGCGATGCCGTAACCGCTCACGGCCGCGTCGATCATGGCATAGGAGTTGTTGAAGGTGAGTTGGCCGTTCACGCGGACGCGCAGCGCCTGGCCGTCCTTCTCGAACTCCCAGGCATAAAGGCCGCCGGCCGTTTCGTGGCGCATGTTGATGCAGACGTGTCGCACAAGATCCTGCGGACGGTCCGGCTCGCCATGCAGGTCGAGATAGCCGGGCGATGCCACGGCGACCAGGCGCCAGTCCGGGCCGATGCGCACCGCGATCATGTCTTTCTCGACGCTCTCGCCGAGCCGCACTCCGGCATCGAACCCTTCCTCGACGATATTGCGGAACGTGCTGTCCAGAATCATCTCGACGCCGATTTCGGGATAGTCTTTGAGCACCGGCTTCAGCTTCGGCCAGACCACGCTTTCCAGCGCATGATCGGACAGCGTCAGCCTGATCGAGCCCGAGGGCTTTTCGCGGAGCGCCGTCAGCGCGGCGATCTCGTGCTCGATTTCGGCGATACGCGGCGTGATCGTCTGCAGCAGCCGCTCGCCCGCGGCGGTCGTTGCGACATTGCGCGTGGTGCGCGTCAGGAGCCGGAGCCCCATACGGTCCTCAAGCTGCTTGATGGTGTGGCTGAGCGTCGATTGCGCCACGCCGAGCTTGGCCGCCGCCTTGGTGAAGCTGCGCTCCTCGGCAACGACCTGAAACCACGTCAGATGGTTGAGATCGGTTTTCGCCATGGGTTTCCCTCGCGGACGGCCAGCGTCTGATTATTCGATCATATCGATAGGTGCATGTCGATTTTAGCGGGTAATCGCTTTATGGCCGAACG
>JBDHSY010000191.1:0-6205 GCA_039808405.1 Xanthobacteraceae bacterium | reverse complement strand
TACGACCGCGGCGAGCTTCTTTTCCAGCAGGGCGATCCGGCGACCTGCTGCTTCCTGATGCTCGAAGGCTGGGTCAAGCTCTACCGCGAGACGGCCGACGGTCATGAGGTGGTGGTGTCGCTGTTCACCACCGGGGAGAGTTTTGCCGAGGCGATGATGTTCCGCGGCGGCCGCTATCCGGCGACCGCAGAAACGGTGACGGCGGCACGGCTCCTGCAGATCGACGGCCAGTTGCTGCACGACGCGGTGATGCGCGACCCGCAGATTTCGTTCGAGATGCTGGCGGCGTCGTCGCTGCACCTGCGGCGGCTGGTCGAGCAGGTCGAACAGCTCAAGGCGCAGTCGGCGCCGAAGCGCATCGCCAGCTTTCTTCTCACGCTCACGCCCCTGCGCGCGGGCGAGGCGCGCATCGAGCTGCCTTATGAAAAACTTTTGATCGCCAACCGCCTCGGCATGAAGCCGGAGAGCTTTTCGCGGGCCTTGCGGCGCCTGCGTAGCGTCGGCGTCTCGGTCGAGCGCGAGTTCGTTCGCATCAAGGACGTGATCCGGCTTGCCGCCTTCGTCGAGGGCGAAGCACCCGCCGACCTGGTGTGCCGGATGATGCAGAACCCGGCGCAGTGCGAGGGGTTCGGTCCCGGCTGTATCGAAGTGCCTTACGCCGGCAGGATGCGCACCTTGACGTCGCGCGGCGGCGCCTGATAGGGCGCCGACGTCGCCGGGACGTACGCCCGTGTGCCGGTGGGTTCAAGCGCGGCGGCAGCGCGTATCGACGCCCCTGCCGTTCGGCAAGTGCTAGTGAACTGGCTCGCAAGACGATGGCGACCTCGTCTTCCGTCCCTCTTGGGGGCCGTGCTCGCCTCGGCTCGCACGAGCGCAATTATTATTCATCTAAAGTCAATATTTTCCATTAACCATACCGGTACCGGAATGGGTCGCCCGACGGTGGCCCGGACCGGGCCGGTTTTTTGCGTCCTTCCGCCGCCTCCGGTCACGATTCAAGGATATCCTTCATGCTTGCCATTTCAAAAAGCACCTTCCCGGTTGCGTTGGCCGCGCTCATTGTTGCGCTGCCGGTAACAGCCGCCTCCGCCGAAAACGGCGTCTCGGTTGACAAGATCGTGCTCGGCCAGGCCGCGGCCCTGTCGGGGCCGGCGGCAGAACTCGGCCGTGGCATGAAGGTCGGCCTCGAGGCTGCCTTGGCCGAGGTCAACAAGGCCGGCGGCATCAAGGGACGCAAGCTCGAACTCAGAAGCGTGGACGACGGCTACGAGCCGACGCGCTCGATCGGCGTGGTGAAGACGCTGCTCGAAGAGGACAAGGTATTCGCCATCGTCGGCACCGTCGGCACGCCGACGGCGGCGGCCATCCAGCCGATCGCGACCAACGCCGGCGTGCCCATGATCGGGGCCTTCTCCGGCGTCGAATTCCTGCGCGAACCGTACAAGCCGCTGGTGATGAACGTGCGGGCCAGCTACTACCAGGAGACCGAGGCGATGGTCGAGCATCTGACCAAGGACCTCGGCTATACTCGCATCGGCATCATGTATCAGGACGATGCCTACGGGCAGGCGGGGCTCACCGGGCTCAAGCGCGCGCTGGACAAGCGCAACATGAAGCTGTTCGGCGAGGGGACTTACGAGCGCAATACCTCGGCGATCAAGGGCGCGCTGCTGGCGCTGCGCAAGGCGAAACCCGAGGCGGTGGTGATGATCAGCGCCTACCGGCCGGCCTCCGAGTTCATCAAGATCGCCCGCCAGATCAACTTCGACCCGACGTTCGTCAACATCTCCTTCGTCGGCTCCGACGCTCTCGCCAGAGAGCTGGGCAATGCCGGCGGCGGCGTGGTGGTGACGCAGGTGGTGCCGTTTCCGCTGGATACGAGAATTCCGGTGGTCGCCAGCTATCAGTCGTCGCTGAAGGCGGTGGCGCCGAGCGAGCCGCCGGGCTTCGTTTCGCTCGAAGGCTATCTGGTCGGCCGCACCCTGATCGCGGCGCTCGACAGGATCGACGGCGAGCCGACCCGCAAGGCGCTGATCGAGGCGGTGCAGAAGGCAAGCCCGCTCGATCTCGGCGGCATCAAGCTGTCCTACAGCCCCACCAGCAATCGCGGATCGAGCGAGGTGTTCCTGACCGTGATCCAGCCCGACGGCAGCTTCAAGGCGGTCGATCGGCTGTCGAAGGCCGGGATGTGATGGCGCGCGGCTTGCGCGTCTGGCCGGGTTCTGGCCGCAGCTCGACCGACACGATCGCACGCAATGCGACAGGAAACGATTGGGGGAAACGATGAAGACCGCGACATCCAAATTTCAGTTCGGCTTGCGAGGCCGGCTTTTCATGGCGTTCGGGCTGGTCGCGGCGATGACCGTGGTCGCCAGCGTCAACGCCATCATGTCCTATAACAGCCTCGGCACCTCGCTCGGCGTGATCGCCCAGCACAGCCTGCCCGACATCAAGCGCTCGTCGCACGTCGTCAAGGCGGCCGGCGATCTCGGCGCCGCCGCGCCGGGCCTGCTTGCCGCTGCCAGCGACGAGGAGCGCGAGCAGGCGTCGCGGGCGTTGACGGGGGCCCGTGACGGTCTGCTGCGTGCCATCGGCGAACTCGGGTCCGAGGATGCCGCCGCGTTGAACAGGATCGCCCAGCCGATCGTCGAGAACCTGGCCCGGCTTCAGCAGTCCGTCGCCGAGCGGCAGTCGATCGCGGCCGCCCGCCGCGCCCTGATCGCCGATTTGCGCAAGGCCCATCAGAAGCTCGCCGAACGGCTCATTCCGGTCGCGGACGACGTCGCCTTCACGCTGACGATGGCGCTGGAAACGGCCGCGGACAAACAGAACCTCGAGGTCGTCCGCGAGACGCTGCTCGGGCTCGCTGACAACGAACTCGGCGCGCTGCAGGCGGTGCTGGCGCTGCGCGCCGAATCCAACCTGATCCTCGGCGTTCTGGTCGAGGCCGCCGACCTCGTCTCCGCCGACCTGCTGCCACCGGTCAAGGATCGCTTCAACGCCGCCGCCAACCGGCTCGGCCGGGCGGCCGCCACTCTCAAGGACGCGGAGGCGACCCGGCTCGCCGGCCAGCTCGTGGCCATCGGGCGCGACAAGACCAACATCTTCGACCTGAAGCAGAAGGAAATCGCCGCGACCGGGGCGGGCGCCGCCGTGGTGGCGCAGAACCGCGAGCTGGTGCTGGAGCTGCAAAGGGAAGTCGCGCAGCTTGGCCAGCGCACCGAGGCGGCGGCCGCCGCCACGGTGCGCGGCTCCGAGGCCGACATCAGCAAGGGCCGCATCGTGCTGATCGCGCTTGCGCTGGTGAGCGTCTTGGCCGCGCTGCTGATCGGCTGGCTCTATGTCGGCCGCGCCGTGGTGCGCCGTCTGGTCGGCCTGCAATCCGGCATGAAGGCGATCGCTGCCGGCGATCTTTCCACCGAGGTCGCCACCGGCGGCTCGGACGAGATCGGCGCGATGGCTGCGGCGCTTCAGGTGTTCAAGGACAACATGGTCGAGTCCAACCGCCTGCGGGCCGAGCGCGCCGAGGCCGAGCAGCGCGCCGCGGCTCAGCGCAAGGCCGACATGCGCCGGCTTGCCGACGAGTTTCATGCCGCGATCGGCGAGATCGTCGGCACCGTGTCGTCGGCCTCGACCGAGCTCGAAGCCTCGGCCAAGATGCTGACCGATACGGCGGCGGCGACCCAGAAGCTGTCGGACACGGTGGAGGCGGCATCGGGCAGCGCCTCGCAGAATGTCGATTCGGTTGCGGCTGCGACCGAGGAGATGTCCGCCTCGATTGCCGAGATCAACCGTCAGGTGCACGAATCCGCCAGCATCGCCAGCGAAGCGGTGCAGCAGGCGGAGATGACCGACGCCCGCATCGGCGAACTGTCGAAGGCGGCGGCGCGTATCGGCAACGTCATCAACCTCATCACGTCGATTGCCGAGCAGACCAACCTGCTGGCGCTCAACGCCACCATCGAGGCGGCCCGCGCCGGCGAGTCCGGCAGGGGCTTTGCGGTGGTGGCGCAGGAGGTCAAGACCCTCGCCACCCAGACCGGCAAGGCGACCAGCGAGATCAGCGCGCAGATCGCCAGCATGCAGGTGGCGACCCAGGAGTCGGTGGCCGCGATCAAGCAGATCGGCCTCACGATCGGCCGGATCTCGGACATCGCCTCGATCATCGCCGCCTCGGTGCAGCAGCAGGGCAGCGCGACGGAGGAAATCGCCCGCAACGTTCAGGGCGCGGCGAGATCGACCAGCCAGGTCGCCGCCAACATCAGCGAGGTCAACCGAGGCGCCTCGGAGACGAGTTCGGCATCCTCGCAGGTATTGTCCTCGGCGCAGTCGCTGTCCGGCGAGAGCAATCGGCTCAGGCTCGAAGTGGACCGATTCCTGGAGACCGTGCGCGCCGCCTGAGGCTGCCAGCTTCAGGCAATGAAAAAGCCGGGCATCTTGCCCGGCTTTTTTGTCTCGGTCGCGAGCCTCTGTCAGTCGCGGCGGGCGGGCTCGGCGAGGCGCTTCCACTGCGCGACGTTGTCGGCGATCATCCGCGTCGATTTCATTGCAGCCTGGCTCAACTGGGCATAGCCCGCGATCTCGCGCTGCACGCGCTGGCCTTCCTCATGCAGCATGGTGCGGATGGCCTCGAGCTCGGTGATCAGATTCTCGATCTCGGACAGCGATGTTCCGGCCACGCGCTGGATCAGCGAGTTGAGGTTGCTGACCTCGGCGCCGGCGTCGGCCCCGGCCGCGGTCTCGGCGGTCGCAGCAGCCGGCCCGGCGGCGGGCCGGCGCAGATAGGCGATATCGTTACGGACGAAATCGCGGATACCGGCCTCGACCTCGGAGACGGCGCTCAGGTTGGGGTCGTCTTCCTGCTTTTCAGGCTGCTCGGATCGAATGGTGCTCATCGGCTTGTCCATGGCTGTACCCTGTGTCGCGATGCGCCAGGCGCGGCTGTCCCCTCGCACGGCACGGCTTCGTTCGGCACCCCCATCAGTCCAGCGGAATCTGTCCACATCGCGGCCAATCCTTGGCGCGGGCCGGACCATTCGCAGGAATCGGCGGAGCGGTCGCAGCGAGGATGGCCGGAGAAAGATTGAGAATTTGTTTACCCTGGGAACCGGCCCGGCGTGCTGCGAAGGGCGGGCTGGGCGGCAGGTCGCCGATCGCCCGGTCCTGGGTTCCATCACCCGTGGCTGCCACAGCCGGCCTGCGGCGTGTGACGATCCGGGCCGATCTCGCGATCATTTGTCTTGATGCCCCCGTCCATCCGGGCAATGTATTCCGGCATGGGGACCACACTGCCGGCCTGCCTTGCCTCTTTGCTCGCCGTGGCACTCCTTGCGGCGAGTGTGCCGCCTGCCGCCGCGCAGCAGGGCGGGCGCGGCGTGCCGCGCCACACGGTGGTGCCCTACGACAGCAACATGAGCATGATCGACCGCATGGCGCGCCGCAACATGGAGCGGCGGCATATCGAGCGGCGCATGCGGCTCGCCCCGCCGCCGGCCGGTCCCGCCGGACCACGACGTTTCGGCCCGCCGCCGCGGCGCTAAATCGCCATCCCGAAAAAGTCAGTCGTCGGAGATCCGGAGCTACCGCTTCTTCCACCCGCCGCGTCGCCCGGGTGCGCCGGCGGTCGAGCGCGGCGCGCCGTCGTCAGGCTTGATGATGCCGCTGAACTCCTGCCCGCCGTCGCGCATCGACTTCGGCTTGTAGATGCGGCTGTCCTTGCCGGCGTCGTCCGGCGCCGGCTTGCGCGGTCGCGCCGTGCCTTTGCGCTCCGGCTTGACCTCGTGCCAGGTGGCGATGCCCATCTCGTCGAGCGAGGGCTTGTGAATGCGCGAGGCCTCGGGGCGCGCGCCGCGCGCAGGGATGCTTTCGACGCCCGGCCCCATCTGGTCGAGGTTCGGCTTCTTCGCGCGCGACGCATTGGCCCGCGACGCATCGACCGGCAGATTGGCGGCCTCGCCGTATTTTTTCGTGCCGGCATAGGCGCCCGCCTTGGCGGCGACGCCGCGCTGCTTGATGGTCGGGTCGTCCACCACCGCGAGTTCGGTGGCGCGCAGCCGCTTGACCTCGTCGCGCAGCCGCGCCGCCTCCTCAAAGTTGAGGTCGGCGGCCGCCTCCCCCATCTGCGCATCGAGATCGGCCAGCACCGCCTCGAAATTGTGGCCGATGGCGATGGCGTCGTCGGCGAAGCCGGCGCCGCCGCCGTCGC
>JBDHSY010000190.1:0-6230 GCA_039808405.1 Xanthobacteraceae bacterium | reverse complement strand
TCATGGCCGGGTTTATCCCGGCCATCCACGTCTTAGCGGCCTCACCCTTCCCTCCTCCGCACGCGGGGAGCGATAAAGAGGGGAATGCCGGGGCGTCGTGTCCCGGACGCGGGTAGCGGCGTGCAACGCTGCACCGCAGAGCCGGGACCGTTGCGAGCGCCGCGGCGGGACAAGGTCCCGGATCAGCAGCGCGGTATTTCATACCGCGCAGCGTCCGGGACAAGCCGCCCTCATGGAAACATCGGCGGCTGGTCGATGCCCATGGTCTCGGGGAAGCCGAGCACCAGGTTCATGTTCTGCACCGCCTGGCCCGAGGCGCCCTTGGTCAGGTTGTCGAGCGCCGAGACCAGAATGGCGCGGCCGGGGATGCGGTCGGCGGCAACCCCGATCAGCGTCATGTTGGAGCCGCGCACATGGCGCGTCTGCGGCGTCTTGCCGAACGGCAGCACATGCACGAACGGCTCCTTCGCGTAGCGCTCGCTGACGATCGCATGCAGGTCCTCGGCCGTCCGCCCGCGCCGGCCGCGCACATAGATGGTCGAGAGGATGCCGCGGTTCATCGGCACCAGATGCGGCGTGAACGACACCACCACCTCGCGCCCGGCGGCCTTTGAAAACTCCTGATCGAGTTCGGCCATGTGGCGGTGGCCGCCGACGCCGTAGGCGTGAAAACCGTCCGACACCTCGCAGAACAGCATCTCCTCCTTGGCCGAGCGGCCGGCGCCGGTGACGCCCGACTTGGCGTCGATGACGATGCCCTCGGTCTCGATCGCCTTGGCCTTGAGAAGCGGCAGCAGCGGCAACTGCGCGCAGGTCGTGTAGCAGCCGGGATTGGCGACCAGCCGCGCCGCCTTGATCTCGCGCCGGTACACCTCGACGAGGCCGTAGACCGCCTCCTTCTGCAAGTCGAGCGCATGGTGCTCGTGGCCGTACCATTTGGCGTAGGCCGCCGGATCGCTGAGCCGGAAGTCGGCCGAAAGGTCCACCACTTTTGTCGCCGGCGCCCTGGCCAGCAGGTCCTTGAGGACCTTTTGGGTGGTGGCGTGCGGCAGCGCGCAAAACACCAGATCGAGCCCGACGCTCGCCCAGTCGATGTCGTCGATGGCGACGAGGCGCGGCAGGTCGTAGGGCGCAAACTGCGGGAACACGTCGCCCATGCTCTGGCCGGCGCGGCGGTCGGCGGTCAAAACCTTCAGATCGACGCGCGGATGCCTGAGCAGAAGCCGCACCAGTTCGGCGCCGGTGTAGCCCGACGCGCCGAGAATGCCGATGGTCTTTTGGGTCGCCATGACGAAAGGTTCTTTCATGCCGGTGGTGGCGCAACGGAAGCGTCGCGCCGCCCGTTTGCGGACGCCGCCGTCACCCTAACCGCTGCGAGAGAAACTGAAAGCACGCCGCGGGTCGGAGCCGGCGGCATGGGAGGCGATCTTTACGCAAAATCCCCTGCCCGCGCCGCAGCAATGCGGCGACGGCGAAGCGGGCAAAGCGGGTTCATCGCGTAGATCATGGGCCGCGCTATAGGCCCGCCGGGCGGCGCGGTCAAGCCAAGGTCCGCGCTCAGATCGACGGCCGCCACGCCTCCGGGATCGCGCGATAGCCGTCGCCGGCCTTCTCGACATGGCCGACGCCGGGGAACGGATAGTGGAAGCCCTGCACCCTCATGCGGTCGGCCACCAGCATGTCGTAGACGCGCCGCCGCGTCGCCTCGGCCTGGGCCGGGTCCTGATCGAAGATCAGGTGCCAGCCGGGATTTTGCGCGAACAGGCCGGGATCGTTGGTGACGTCGGACTGGATGAACACCTTGTCGCTGCCCGACGACAGGACGTACGAGGTATGCCCCGGCGTATGTCCGACGGTGGCGAGCGCCAGCAGGCCGGGCGCCACCTCCTTGTCCCAGGCATAGGGCGTCACCTTGCGCTTGAGCGCGTCGAACACCCGGCGCGCGTTCTTGAACACGCCCTGCATCCGCTCGCCGGACGCCCGGCTCATCTCGCCGTCGTCCATGAAGAACGCCCATTCCCGCTCCGGCACCAGTACCTCGGCGTTGGCGAAGGCCGGGCTGCCGTCGGCCTTGATCAGCCCGTTGATGTGGTCGCCATGGAAATGCGAGATCACCACCGCATCGACGGCTTTGGGATCGAACCCGGCGGCGGCGAAATTGGCGGCGAACTGGCCGACCGCGCCCTTGCTGCCGGCGTGGGCCGCCTCGCCGTTGCCGGTGTCGATCACGACCAGCTTGCCGCCGGTCTGCACCGCGAGCGGTCCGAACGGAATGGTCATGGTGTCGCGCGGCCGGAACAGTTTTTCCAGTGCCGCGCCGACCTCCTCGGGCTTGACGTTGGCAACGAAGCCGGCCGGCCGCGGAAAGGTGTTGGCGCCGTCGGACACCACGGTGACGAGCGCCTCGCCGATCCTGTAGCGGTAGTAGCCCGGCGCCTGACGGAGATCGCCCCCGGGGGCCGCGGACTGGGCTCGGGCGGACTGGTCTCGGGTGGACTGGTCTCGGGTGGACTGGGCGCCGGCCGGCTGGGCGATGGCGGGCGTGGCGGCGAGCGCGGCGGCGCCGGCGAGAGCGTGGCGGCGTGTCATGGTCATCGAAAATCTCCCGGGAGGCTCTTCGGTTCCCGCCTATCCAAGCGCGGGAGGCGGGCGCGTGGCGATCACAAAGCCGCGAGACCGGTGCGTCAGATCAGCCCCCACAGCCAGCCGCCGATTTTCGACAGCACGTCGCCGAACAACAGCAGCACCGCCGACCACACCAGCGCCGAGGTGACGTTGGCGATCTGGAACTGCACGTACGGCATCTCGAAAATGCCGGCGGCGAGCGGCACCGTGGCGCGCAGCGGCCCGGAGAAGCGGCCGATGAAGATGCCCGGCACCCCCCACGTGCGCACGAACGCCTCCGCCCGCGGCAGCATGTCCGGGTAGCGCGACAGCGGCCACATTTTGGCGATGCGGTCCTTGAAGGTGAAGCCGACCCAGTACGACAGCCAGTCGCCGAGCGCGGCGCCGAGCGCGCCGGCCAGCCACACCGGCCAGAAACTCACCTCCGACATCCCGACCATGGCCCCGATCGCCACCAGCGCACCCCAGGCCGGGATGAACAGCGACAGGAACGCCAGCGACTCCCCGAATGCCAGCACGAACACGATGGGCCCGGCCCAGGCCGCATGGTCGCGCACCAGATCGGCCATGCGCATCACCCAGTCTTCCATCGTCGCTCCTGCTTGCTGCGCTACGGTGGTGCCTCATTTTCAAGGCAAGCACCTTGTCGTCATTGCCGGGCATAGCCCGTCGACGACGGGCGTGAACGTCCTCTTGACCCGGCAATCCATCTTTTTTCAAGAAGATGGATGCACGGATCAAGTCCGCGCATGACGGATGATTCCGGTAAATGCTGAAAGGCATTTCGGAGCCGTTCGCCGCCGATCATTTCCGCCCCTATCCGTGGCATAGTCGCCCAGCCGATTCGCGCACAGCGCGCCGTCGCTATCTGATTTATGAAGTTCCATGCAAAAGCCCTTGAAAAAAACCGCTAAAACGGCGACCGACGATCTCTTTGCCGCGTCCCCGGCCGCGTCCCCGAAGGCGCGCCCGGCGCCGCGCGGCGCGGCACGGCCGGAGGGCGACGGCAGCTACACCGCCCGCGACATCGAGGTGCTGGAGGGGCTGGAGCCGGTGCGCCGCCGCCCCGGCATGTATATCGGCGGCACCGACGAGAAGGCGCTGCATCACCTGTTCGCGGAAGTAATCGACAACTCCATGGACGAGGCGCTGGCCGGCCATGCCTCGTTCATCGAGGTCGAGCTTTCCGCCGACGGTTTCCTCAGCGTCACCGACAACGGCCGCGGCATCCCGGTCGATCCGCACCCGAAGTCGCCGGACAAGTCGGCGCTCGAGGTGATCCTGTGCACGCTGCACGCCGGCGGCAAGTTCGACTCCAAGGTCTACGAGACCTCGGGCGGCCTGCACGGCGTCGGCGTCTCGGTGGTCAACGCGCTGTCGTCGCGGCTGGAGGTCGAGGTCGCGCGCGGCCAGCAGCTCTACCGGCTGGTGTTCGAGCGCGGCAAGCCGAAGGGCAAGCTGGAGCATCTCGGCAAGGTGTCGAACCGCCGCGGCACCCGCATCCGCTTCAGGCCGGACCCGGAGATTTTCGGCGCCAAGGCGGCGTTCAAGCCGCAGCGCCTGTTCAAGATGAGCCGCGCCAAGGCGTACCTGTTCGGCGGCGTGGAAATCCGCTGGCGCTGCGATCCGGCGCTGATCGCCGGCCTCGACGGCGTGCCGGCCGAGGCGACGTTCCACTTCCCCGGCGGTTTGCGGGACTATCTCGGCACCGCGGTGCACGGCAACGCGCTGGTGCATCCCGACATCTTCGCGGGCAACTCCGGCCGCAACGGCGCCCACGGCGCCTGCGAATGGGCGGTGGCGTGGACGGCCGACGCCGACGGCTTTCTGATGTCCTACTGCAACACCGTGCCGACGCCCGACGGCGGCACCCACGAGAGCGGCATCCGCAGCGCGCTGTCGCGCGGCCTCAAGGATCACGCCGAACGCGCGGGCCAGGCCAAGCGCGCCGCCGCCATCACCGCCGAGGACGTCATGGTCAGCGCCGCGGTGATGCTGTCGGTGTTCGTGCGCGAGCCGGAATTCCAGGGCCAGACCAAGGACCGCCTCGCTACCGCCGAGGCCCAGCGCATCGTCGAGCAGGCGGTCAAGGACCCGTTCGATCACTGGCTGTCCGCCAACCCGGCGCAGGCCAACAAGCTATTGGAGTTCGTGCTCGAGCGCGCCGACGAGCGACTGCGCCGCCGCCAGGAAAAGGAGGTGTCGCGCAAGACCGCGGTGCGCAAGCTGCGCCTGCCCGGCAAGCTCGCCGACTGCACCTCGACCGCCGCCGAAGGCTCCGAACTGTTCATCGTCGAGGGCGACTCCGCCGGCGGCAGCGCCAAGCAGGCGCGCGACCGCAAGACGCAGGCCGTGCTGCCGCTGCGCGGCAAAATCCTCAACGTCGCCTCGGCGACGCGCGACAAGCTCGCCGCCAACCAGCAGCTCGCCGACCTCGTGCAGGCGCTCGGCTGCGGCACCGGCGCCAACTATCGCGAGGACGACCTGCGCTATTCGCGCGTCATCGTCATGACCGACGCCGACGTGGACGGCGCCCACATCGCCTCGCTGCTCATCACCTACTTCTACCGGCTGATGCCGCGCCTGATCGACGAGGGCCATCTCTACCTCGCGGTGCCCCCGCTCTACCGCCTGACCCACGGCGCGAAGACCGTCTACGCGCGCGACGAGGCGCATCGCGACCAGTTGCTGAAGAGCGAGTTCCGCGCCAACGCCAATGTCGAGATCGGCCGCTTCAAGGGCCTCGGCGAAATGATGCCGGCGCAGCTCAAGGAAACCACCATGGACCCGAGGAAGCGCACGCTGTTGCGCGTCGTGCTGGTGCCGGACGAGCGCGAGGACACCGCGGCCTCGGTCGAGCGGCTGATGGGCAACAAGGCGGAGGCACGCTTCACGTTCATCTCCGAGCGCGCCGAGTTCGCCGACGAGGAGCTGCTGGACGTCTAGCCAGCCTGCGGTCACATTCGCGGGCTAGCGTTGCGACCCCGGCCACAATGGAGGACCGACCGATGGGCTCGTCCGTGATTCCGGCCATGCGCTACCGCGATCCGCACAAGATGATCGACTGGCTGTGCGACACCTTCGGCTTCGCACGCAAAGCCGTCTACGACGACGGCAACGGCGGCGTCGCCCATGCCGAACTCGCCCTCGGCGACGGCATGATCATGCTGGGCTCGGCACGCGACGACGATTTCGGCAAAGCCATGCAGCCGGCCAGCGCCGATCGCCCGGTGACGCAGAGCGCCTACGTCGTGGTGCCGGATGCCGACGCGGTCTATGCCAGGGCCAAGGCCAACGGCGCCACCATCGTTCTCGACATTTCCGACAAGGACTACGGCGGGCGCGACTTCACCTGCCGCGATCCCGAAGGCCACATCTGGAGCATCGGCACCTACGATCCGTGGGCGTGATCGAGCGCCGCCGCCGCATCCGGCGAGCGCACATGCTCCGGCCGGACGCCGAGACCGACCATCCGCGCCGCCTGCCCCTGCAGCCAAGGCCATGCATTGACAACGCGGATCAGGAACGGCGGCCGCACGCCGCCGGGAGCCGCCGCGAGCGCCGGCTTCAGGATGCGGTTCTGCACCACGACCTGGATCGCCTGC
>JBDHSY010000189.1:0-6261 GCA_039808405.1 Xanthobacteraceae bacterium | reverse complement strand
AGAATGCCGCCGGTGAACAGCGCGGCGATGGAGACGCCGGTGACCGAGCCGATGGTGATCAGCACGAGGCTCGGCGGGATCGTCTCGGTCTGCGCGCCGGTCGCCGACAACAGCGCGACGAGATCGCCGGGCCTGGCGCCGCGCTCCTTCATCTCCGGAAACAGCACCGGCGCCACCGCCGCCATGTCGGCGGCCTTCGAGCCGGAAATGCCGGAGACGAGATACATGGCGCCGACCAGCACGTAATGCAGGCCGCCGCGCACATGGCCGAGCAGGCTCGCGAGAAACGCCACCATGGCGCGCGCCATGCCGGTCATCTCGATCAACAGGCCGAGAAACACGAACAGCGGCACCGACAGCAGGATCAGGTGGCTCATGCCCTCGTCCATGCGCCCGACCAGCACCATCAACGGCGTGTGGGTGGTGAAGGCGAGATAGCCGAAGGTGGAAAGCCCGAACGCGAACGCGATCGGCACCCCGGCGAACACGCAACTCGCCGCCACGCCGACGAAAAAGATCGGCAGGTTGAGGTTGCCGAGCGGCCGCAGCCACGGCTGCGCCAGCCAGAACGCCGCAAGGATCGCGGCAACCAGCGCGACGGCGATCAGCACGGTGCGCGGCCGCCCGGCGCGCGCAAGCCGGATCAGCGCAAAGAGCGCCATCAGCGCGATGCCGATCGGCAAAGCGATGGCGCGGAACACGTTGGAGATTTGCAGGGCAGGGGTGGTGATGTAGCTTTCTTCGTAGGCGTAGTCGTAGGCCGGCGGCAGCATCAGGACGAGGAAGGCGAGCGCCGCCGCGACCGCGATCATCTCGAACAGCGCCCGCCGCTCGGGTCCCGCGCGCGCGATCCACGCCGTCATCCGCATGTGCTCGCCGCGGCGGAACGCCACCACGGCGCCGAGCATCGACAGCCACAGGAACAGGATCGAGGCGAGTTCGTCGCTCCACACCAGCGGCGCATGGAAGACGTAGCGCGACACCACGCCGGCGAACAGCACGACGACCTCGACCACCACCAGCACCGCGGTCGGGATTTCGACGACCGCGCCAAGCGCCGTGTCCAGCGCCGTGAGCCACCGGCGGCCGCGCGGCCGCCCGATCACGTCATCCGGCACGGGCGGTGCGCTCATCTCCGCCATGACGCTGGCGTCAGGCGAGCTTGCCGACGGATTTTTCCAGCAGCGACCACGCCTCGTCGCCGTATTTGCCTTTCCACTCGGCATAGAAGCCGGCCTGCCGCAGCTTGTCGCGGAACGGCGCAACCGCCGGCTGGTTGAAGATCAGGCCCTTGCCTTTCAATTCCTCCATCACCGTCGCATTGAGCTTCTCGGTGTCGGCGCGCTCTTTCTCGGCCGCCGCGTTGATAGTCTTGGCGACGATGGCGCGGATATTGTCCGGCAGCTTCTCCCAGGCGCGGCGGTTGGCGAGGAACCAGAAGCCGTCCCACATGTGGTTGGTCAGCGAGCAGTATTTCTGCACTTCATAGAGTTTTGCGGTGGAGATGAGGGCGAGGGGGTTCTCCTGCCCCTCCACCACCTTGGTCTGCAACGCCGAATAGACTTCGCTGAAGTTGATGGACGCCGGCGACGCATCGAATGCCTTGAACATCGAGGTCCACAGCGGCGACACCGGCACGCGGATTTTAAAACCCTTGAAGTCGTCCGGCCCGGCGATCGGCTTGGTCGAGGTCGTGGTCTGGCGGAAGCCGTTGTCCCAGATCTTGTCCATGACGATCAGGTTGGCCTTGTTGATCTGGCCGCGCACATAGGCGCCGAGATCGCCGTCCATGGCCTTCCAGACCGTCGGATAATCCGGGAACGCAAAGCCGATGCCGTTGATCGAGGCCGCCGGCACCAGCGTCGCCAGGATCAGGCCGGACAGCGTGAAGAACTCGACGCCGCCGGAGCGGATCTGGCTCAGCATGTCGGTATCGGCGCCGAGCTGGTTGTTGGGGAAAATCTGCAGGTCGAAGCGGCCGTCGGTCTCGGCCTTGATCGCCGCCGCCATCTCCTTGGCGCGGATGTTGAGCGGATGGCTGTCCGGCAGGTTGTTGGCGTATTTGTAGGTGAACTCGGCCGCGGCCGCGCGCGCCACCAGCGGCGCGCCGAGACCGCCGAGCACCGATGCCGCGGCGGAGGCTTTGAGCAACGAGCGGCGCGAGAGCATCATGGGCGTTTCTCCACAGCGTGATGTTGTTTCTTGTCGCCGTACCATAGGACCGGCGGTGGTGTTTGGTCACCGTTCTCTGCGGAGTTGTCAAACGATTTGGGAGCTGCCGGGCGTGCGACTTTGGCAGGCCATGGCGACCGTCAGCCGACGGCCGGCTTGCCGTTAGACGCGGCAAATCACGGCAAGCTCCTGAAATCCCGCAACAATAAATATTCCATAATATACCTTATGCGAATTATGGATATGGCGGTGGCGGCAACCGCGGTCCGTCACCCCGCGCGGCTCATTCCTCCAATCGGTCTCGCAGACGATGCCGCCTCACAGCCCCGGACACGGCGTCGCACGTAAGTGGCGCGTGGTCGACGCCGGATGCTTGGCCAGCATCGCCTCCGGCCGGACCGGGCGGCGCACCAGCTCGCCGTTGCAGTTCGGGCAGGCGCCGCCGAGCCGGCGCTCGGCACAGTCGGCGCAGAACGTGCACTCGAAGGTGCAGATACGGGCGTCGCGGCTGTCGGGCGGCAGGTCGCGGTCGCAGCACTCGCAGTTCGGCTTCAGCATCAGCATCGCTCTCATCCTCCGTGGGGTGGGTGCGGCCACCCTACTCCGCCAGCGCGCGCATCACCTCGATCAGGTCGGCCTTGCCCTCGAAACCGATCCCCGGCAGATCGGGCATGACGATATGGCCGTCCTCGACCCGGACGCGATCGGGAAAACCGCCATAGGGCTGGAACAGGTCCGGATAGCTTTCGTTGCCGCCGAGGCCGAGCCCGGCGGCGATGTTCAGCGACATCTGGTGGCCGCCGTGGGGAATGCAGCGCGAGGCCGACCAGCCGAACTGGCGCAGCACGTCGAGGGTGCGCAGATATTCGACCAGCCCGTAGGACAACACGCAGTCGAATTGCAGGTAGTCGCGATCCGGCCGCATGCCGCCGTAACGCAGCAGATTGCGCGCGTCCTGATGCGAGAACAGGTTTTCGCCGGTCGCCATCGGCGCGTCGTAGAATTCGGACAGTGCGGCCTGTAGCGCGTAGTCGAGCGGATCGCCGGCTTCCTCGTACCAGAACAGCGGATAGTCGCGCAGCATTTTGGCGTAGGCGATCGCCGTCTCGAGATCGAACCGCCCATTGGCGTCGACGGCGAGCCGGCCCCGCGTGCCGATCTCCTCGAGGACGGCCTCGATGCGGGCGCGGTCCTCATCGATCGGCGCGCTGCCGATCTTCATCTTCACGACGGTGTAGCCGCGCTCCAGATAGCTGCGCATTTCGGCTCGCAGCGCGGCGTTGTCCTTGCCGGGGCAGTAGTAGCCGCCGGCGGCATAGACAAACACTTTTGGGTCGGCCTGCCTGCCCTGCATCGCCGCCAGCAGGCGGAACAGCGGCTGGCCGGCGATCTTGGCCACCGCGTCCCACACCGCCATGTCGATGGTGCCGACCGCGACGGAGCGCTCGCCGTGGCCGCCCGGCTTCTCGTTGGCCATCATCGCCGCCCAGATCTTGAACGGGTCGAGATTGTCTTCGGCCTCGTTCAGCAGGCTGTGCGGGCTGGCCTGCAAAATGCGATCCCTGAAACGTTCGCGGATCAAGCCGCCCTGCCCGTAGCGGCCGTTGGAGTTGAAGCCGTAGCCGACGACGCGGCGGCCGTCGCGGACGACATCGGTGACGACCGCCACGAGACTCGCCGTCATCTTGCTGAAGTCGATATAGGCGTTGCGGATCGGCGAAGCGATCGCCTTGGTGGCTTCGCGAATCTCGATGATGCGCATGCGGCTCAGGCTCCCTTCCGCGAACCGGCACGATAGTCGTCCCAGCCGCGCTGGCGCAGCCGGCAGGCCGGGCATTCGCCGCAGCCATAACCCCACGCATGACGCGCGCCGCGTTCGCCGAGATAGCAGGTGTGCGACTGCTCGCGGATCAGATCGACGAGCGCGTCGCCGCCGAGATCGTGCGCGAGCCGCCAGGTGTCGGCCTTGTCGCGCCACATCAGCGGCGTGTGCAGGATGAAATCCCGCGCCATGCCGAGATTGAGCGCGGCCTGCAACGCCTTGATCGTGGTGTCGCGGCAGTCGGGATAGCCGGAATAGTCGGTCTCGCACATGCCGCCGACGATGTGGCGGATGCCGCGCCGATAGGCCAGCGCCGCGGCGAAGGTGAGGAAGATCAGGTTGCGGCCGGGCACGAAGGTGTTGGGCAGGCCGCCCTCGCCCATTTCGATTGCCACGTTGCGGGTCAGCGCCGTCTCGGAGATCGCGCTCAGCGTCGGGATGGCGAGCGTGTGGGCGTCGCCAAGTCGAGCGTCCCATGCGGGGACCGTGCGCAGGCCCTCGGTCAGGCGGTCGCGGCATTGCAGTTCGATGAGATGGCGTTGGCCGTAGTCGAATCCCAGCGTCTCGACGCGGCCGAAGCGCGCCAGCGCCCAGGCGAGGCAGGTGGCGGAATCCTGCCCGCCGGAGAACAGGACCAGCGCCGTCTCCGATGACAACACGTTGCTCATCACGCCGCCATAGAGCATTTTCGGCCTGACCGAAACTCTCCAATGCCGTCATGCCCGCACTTGCGGGCATCCACGTCTTACAGAGATTCAGTGCGCAAGACGCGGATGGCCGGGACGAAAGGGCGTTCACGCCCGTCTTCGGCGGGCTATGCCCGGCCATGACGATGGCGGTTGTGATACAAAAGCCGACGTCTCCCCGTTGCTTAGGTTTCCCATGACGCCTTCCAAAGACATTTCGCGCCTTCTCGCCATCATGGCCGCGCTGCGCACGCCGGACACCGGCTGCCCGTGGGACCTCGAGCAGGATTTTGCGACGATTGCGCCCTACACCATCGAGGAAGCCTATGAGGTGGCCGACGCCATCGCCCGCGACGACCTCGACGACCTGTGCGACGAACTCGGCGACCTGCTGCTGCAAGTCGTCTTTCACGCGCGCATGGCCGAGGAGCAGGGCGCGTTCGCGTTCGGCGACGTCGTCGAGGCCATCACCGCGAAGATGATCCGCCGCCATCCGCATGTCTTCGGCGAACGCGCCGGTCGCATGACGCCGGCCGAGGTCAAGGGCTCGTGGAGCCGCATCAAGGCCGAGGAAAAGGCCGAACGCGCCGCGCGGCGCGGCGAGGCTGCCCCCTCGCCCGCCTCGCTGCTGGACAGCGTCAAACCGGGCCAGCCGGCGCTGGCGCAGGCCATCGAGTTGCAGCGCAAGGCGGCGACCGTCGGCTTCGACTGGAACGACGCCCGCGCGGTGCTCGCCAAGATTCACGAGGAGACGGACGAGATCGCGGCGGCGCTCGATGCCGGCGATGCGGCCCATGTCGGCGAGGAGATCGGCGACCTGATGTTCGTGGCTGTCAACCTCGCCCGCCATGCCGACGTCGATCCGGAGATCGCGCTGCGCGGCGCCAACGCGAAATTCACCCGCCGCTTCGGGCACATCGAGAGCAGTCTCAAGGCGCAGGGCCGCGCGCTGGAGGCGGCCTCGCTCGACGAGATGGAGGCGCTGTGGAGCGAGGCCAAGGCGCGCGAGAAAGGAAAAGACTCAGCGTCCTGACGGCGCCCCGGCGAAGCGGCGCAAGGCGGCATCCGTGCGCGCCGGATCGATGCGCACCCGCACGCGGAAACGCTCGCCGGCCAACTCCTTGCTCAGCACGTCGGCGTTGCGATGCAGCCAGCTCAAGCCCTCGCCGTCGGCGGCATCGACGGACAGCGTCAACTCGGTGCGGTTGGCGGCCAGCCGCTCCTCGATCGCCGCCAGCAGCGCCTCGATGCCCTCCCCGGTCACCGCCGACACCGCAAGGCACGGCCGCGCGGCCGGCTGCCGCGCCGCAACGAGCCGCAACTCGTCGCGCGCTTCGGGGCTCAGGCGGTCGATCTTGTTCCACACCTCGATGATGCGCCCGCCGGCGTCGAGATCGATGCCGAGCTGGCGCAGCACGTTCTCGACATCGAGACGCTGCGCCTCGCTGTCCTCATGCGAAATGTCGCGGACGTGCAAAATCACCTCCGCCTCCACCACCTCCTCCAGCGTGGCGCGGAACGCCGCCACCAGCATGGTCGGAAGCTCGGAGATGAAGCCCACGGTATCGGACAGGATCACCC
>JBDHSY010000188.1:0-6282 GCA_039808405.1 Xanthobacteraceae bacterium | reverse complement strand
CGAGCAGGATTGGATCACCTGCACCTTCGACATCGCCCGGATAACCATCGACCTCATCCATAAACAAATACAGCGCAGGCATGGAGCGGAGTCCCACCGCCGAGCTGGCACCGATAATCACCAGAATGCCGCCACGAAACTCTTTGCTTAAGATCGTGTTGCCAGAATCACGCGCGCGGGCCGGCTTCACCAGTTCGATGGCGCTTGGCCAGGGCGCCGTCGCAACGCGCGCCAACCAGGTGATGGTCGGCACCGCGACCAACACCTACACGCTGGCCGGCATCGCCTCGGCGCAGAGCCGCGCGGCGCAGTCGGGCGCGACCCATTTCGTCACCTCGGACGCCAGCGGCAATCTCGCGGTCACCGCCTTCAGCGCCGATTCAATCGCCAATCTCGACGGCCGTGTCAGTTCGCTGGAAGCGGGTCTGGTGGGCTTGAACCGGAGCCTCACGGAAACCCGCGTCGAGGCGCGCCGCGGCATCGCCACCGCGATCGCCATGGCATCGGCGCCGATGCCGTCGGCGCCGGGCCGCACCAGCTGGGCCACCAATGTCGGTCACTTCAAGGGCGAGACGGCGTTCGGCGCCTCGCTCGCCTACCGCTTCGACACCAGCCGTCCGCTTGCGATCACCGCCGGCTATTCGTTCGGCGGCGGCGACAGTCACGGCGCACGCATCGGCCTTGCGGGCGAGTTCTGACGGCCGACCGGCGCGCCGGCCGACAGTGCGTCATGGACACCTCGCGCGGCGCCACGCTATGCTTGTCGCGCGGCAGACGAGGTGCGGGGGCCTTGAGTTGAAGCAGCCGGTTCGAGCCAACGCCCGTCGTGTCTGCCTGTGGCTGGTGCTGATCGCGGCCGCTCCCGTGCTGTGCGGCGATGCCGTTCACGCGCAGTCCGCCGACAAGCAGGCGCCGCCCAAGCACACGCCCGCACCACCGAAAGCCGCCGCAAAACCGCCAGCCGGCCCGACGCCGGCCCACATCGACCGCAACGGCGTCGTGATCATGATCCGCTCGGTGCTGCTGGCGCTCGATCAGGCCAACAAAACCGGGAACTACACCGTGCTGCGCGACCTCGGCGCGCCGGGCTTTCAGGTCAACACCGCGGCAAAACTCGCCGAGATTTTTGCCAGCCAGCGCGCCCAGGGCATGGACCTCGGCGGGGTGGCGGTGCTGGAGCCGCAACTGACGCTGCTGCCGCAGATCGAGCCGAACGGCATGTTGCACATGGCCGGGTTCTTTCCCTCGACGCCGCTGCAAGTGAAGTTCGAACTGCTGTTCGCGCCGGTGGACCGGCAGTGGAAGATTTTCGGGCTGTCCGTCAACGTCGCCGCCAGCGCGCCGCAGGCCCCGCCGTCGCCGCAGACCGACGCCGCGCCGAAGCACGAGCCGCCGCCGCAGGCGCCGACCGGCGCGGTCGATGTCAGGAAAGGCGACAAGGGCGCGGCCAAGTAAGGGGCCAAGTCGGGCGACCAAGTCAGGAGGTCGCGCTCGCGCCGAACGGGCGCGTCGACCGACGACGGCCGGTTCGCGTGACGAAACCACGACAAAACAAAACCCAGAGCTTCGCTTCTGAGTCCATCGAGGCGAAGACGCTCTAGGCGCCAAAACTTTTGGGCGAGCCGGCGACCGGCTGGCCGCCGCTCGCAGTCACCCGCATCACCGCGAGGCCGCGCTCGTTGGTGCCGTCGGGGCGGAAACGGAACAGCCCATCGATGCCGGCAAAGCCCGACGGATTGGTCAGCACCTCCGGCGAGAAGCGCTGACCGCCCTGCGTGCGCGCCAGCGCCGCGACCAGCGCCACCGCGTCGTAGGCCAGCGTCGCGGTGCGCACCGGGTCCTGACCGTATTTGGCGCGGTAGCGGCCGGCGAACGACCGGAAGCCGGACGGATCGGGCGCGGCATAGAGGCCGCCATGCAGCGCGGCGTTGCTGAACACGCGCGGATCGTCCCACAGCCCGGTGCCGAGCAGCTGCACGCGCTTCAGATCGGCGCCGCTGGCGCTCAGCGCCGCCGTCACGCCGGCCAGCGCCTCGCCATCGTCGGCCAGCAGCACGGCGGCGGCGCGGCCGAGCGCCTGCGCGATGTTGCGCGCCACGGCTTGCGGCTGGCCCGGCGCGTAGCGATCGAGCGCGGCCACCCGGCCGCCGCGGCTGACCGCCTGCTGGAACGCGGCCTCGACGACGTTGCCATAGGCGTTCTGCGGCAGCATCGCCGCGAACGAGCGCTTGCCGCTGCTCGCGGCATAGCTGACGATGCGGGCGACATCGGACTCCGGCAGAAAGCTCAGCAGATAGACGCCGCGCCCGGCAACGCTCGAATCGGTCGAGAAGGCGATGACCGGCACGCCGCGCGCCCGCGCCGCCTGCGCCGCGCCCGGCACCGAGGCGCCGAACAGCGGCCCGAGCACGATCTCGGCGCCCTCGTCGAGCGCCTGCTGCACGCCCTGCTGCGCGCCGGCGGCGGTGCCGGCGTCGTCCTTCACCAGAAGCCGGATGTCGGGGTTCTTGAACTCGGCGAGCGCCAGTTCGGCCGCGTTGCGCATCGAGCGCGCCACCGAGCTGGCATTGCCCTGCCCCGACAGCGGCAGCACCAGGGCGGCCTTGACGTTGCCGCTGCCGATCGCCTGGCCCTCCTGCGGCGGCCCGGACGGGCCGGCCTGATCGCCGCCGAACAGGGAGGCGTTGTTGCCCGCGCAGCCTGCGAGCAGCGGCGCGCCCAGCAAGAGTCCGAGCGCCGAGCGCCGGGTCGTCCCCGAATGAAGTGACGTCAGTCGAAGCGGATCCGCCATCCTTCTCTCTTTCCCGGACCGACCCCCGGTCCATGCGCGCACGCCCCGCCGGATCAGAAAAGGTGGGTTGAGGCATCGTGTGGGCAAATAGTTAACCAAAACGCAAGCCGGTGCCAACCTTGCACGGCCGCTCGCGGCGAAGCGTTGCGCCGCATCGTGGCGCGAGGGTCACGGTTTCCAATCCCCGGAACCTGAATTTGGCGCTGGCCGGTTTCCACTTCGCGCGAAAACGCTCTATGTCTTGCCGCATGCGCGCTCCCCCCGCCCGTGGCACCGCGCGGCCTGACGCCGCCACCTTCACGCTGACCGGGCACGACATGCCGGCGGCGAGACCCGCGCCCGGCCTCTATCTGGTGGCGACGCCGATCGGCAACCTCGGCGACATCACGCTGCGCGCGCTCGAGACGCTGGCCGGCGCCGACCTGATCGCCTGCGAGGACACCCGCGTCACGCGCAAGCTCACCGAGCGCTTCGCGATTGCGACGCCGCTCGTCGCCTATCACGAGCACAACGCCGCGGCGATGCGGCCCAAACTCCTTGCGCGGCTCGGCGAGGGCGCGGCGATCGCGCTGGTGTCGGACGCCGGCACGCCGCTGATCTCCGATCCCGGCTTCAAGCTGGCGCGCGAGGCATCGAGCCTCGGCATCGCCGTCACCGCGCTGCCGGGCGCATCGGCCGTGCTCGCGGCCGTGAGCGTCGCCGGCCTGCCGACCGACCGGTTCTTCTTCGAGGGGTTTCTGCCGCCGAAAACAGCGGCGCGGCGCACCCGCATCGCGGCGCTCGCCGGGATCGAGGCCACGCTGGTGCTGTTCGAGGCGGGGGCGCGGGTTGCCGCGACGCTGAAGGACCTCGCCGATATCCTTGGCGGGCGCGAGGCGGCAGTGTGCCGCGAACTGACGAAACTGCACGAGGAGGTGCGGCGCGCGCCGCTGCCGGCGCTGGCGGAGACGGCCGGCGAACGCGAGACGCGCGGCGAGTTCGTGCTGGTGATCGCCCCGCCCTCGCCGGCCGCGCGCGTCATGGCGGACGCCGACCTCGACGCGCTGTTGCGCGAGCGGCTCGACGCCGGCAGCGTCAAGGACGCGGTGGCGGAGGTGCTTGCCGTGTCCGGCCGGCCGCGCCGCGAGGTCTATGCCCGCGCGCTGAAACTGGCCGGGCGATCCGGCGCCGACGATGACGACGACTGACCCCTCCTCCGGGCGCAGGCCCGCCCCCCGGCGCGTCGCCGCCTACCGCGCCGGGCGCAACGCCGAAGCCGCGGCCGCCGCCTGCCTGACGGCCAAGGGCTTCACGATCCTCGCCGAGCGCCACCGCACCCGCCACGGCGAAATCGACCTGATCGCGCAGGCCGGCGCCCTCGTCGCGTTCGTCGAGGTCAAGGCGCGCGGCCGGCTGGACGATGCCGCCTACGCCGTTACGCCCCGCCAGCAGAAGCGCATCGTTGCCGCCGCCGAAGCCTGGCTCGCCGCACACCCCGAATGCGCGGCCTGCGATCTGCGTTTCGATGCCGTGCTGATCGCGCCCGGCTCAGAGCCGCTGCATCTCGAGGCCGCGTTTGACGCAAGCCCCTGAAAACGCGCATACCGCTTTCCGACACCGCACCCGGACCTGCACGGACCTTTGCCATGCCGCTCAACGTCGCCGTCCAGATGGACCCGATCGCCACCATCAATGTCGGCGGCGATTCCACCTTCGCGCTGCTGCTGGAAGCCAAGAAGCGCGGTCACCGGCTGTCCTACTACACGCCGGACCGGCTTTCGCTGCTCGGGCACGACCTGTTCGCGCCGGTCCAATCACTCGACGTCCGCGACACGGTCGGCGACCATTTTTCGCTGGGCGCGCCCGAGCGCCTCGATCTCAAAACCTTCGACGTCATCCTGCTGCGCCAGGACCCGCCGTTCGACCTTGCCTACATCACCTCGACGCATCACCTGGAGCGGCTCGCGCCGGAGGTGCTGGTGGTCAACGATCCGGCCAGCGTGCGCAACGCGCCGGAGAAGATCATGGTCATGGAGTTTTCCGACCTGATGCCGCCGACGCTGATCTCGCGCGACCGCGCCGAGATCGAGGCGTTCCGCCAGGCGCATGGCGACGTGGTGATGAAGCCGCTCTACGGCCACGGCGGCGCCTCGGTGTTCCGCATCGCGCCGAAAGACATGAATTTCGGCTCGCTCTACGACCTGTTCGCCACCACCTTGCGCGAGCCGTGGGTGATCCAGCGCTTCCTGCCGGAGGTGAAGCACGGCGACAAGCGCATCATCCTGGTCGATGGCGAGTTCGCGGGCGCCGTCAACCGCGTACCGGCCGACGACGACCTGCGCGCCAACATGGTGCGCGGCGGGGCGGCGCGCGACACCGAATTGACCCCGCGCGAGGCCGAAATCTGCAAGCGCCTCGGCCCGACCCTGCGCGAGCGGCGGCTATTGTTCGTCGGCATCGACGTCATCGACGGCTATCTCACCGAGATCAACGTCACCTCGCCGACCGGCATCCGCGCCATCGCTAGGTTCGGCGGCCCGGACATCGCCGCCCTGATCTGGGACCGCATCGAGGCGGAAAGGGCGTGACCGCCCACGTCCCGTTCGGACAAATTCCAGGTTCCCGCTTAATCAATTGCTGACGGACTTCTGTCACGCTGCGGCGGTCCGGTGCGCTGGCTTCTGTCAGCGCGGTCCGGCATGAGCGGCACAGAACGTGACGGCAGAACAATGGCCCTCGAAGTCTTCAACGGTACATCGATCCCGCGCGAATTCGCGACCGCGCCCATGGAATACCTCTGGGCGAAATGGAAAGTGCTCTCGGCCACCGGCGAATTGACGCTGCAGCGCCTCACCGAGGGCTCGAGCTACCCCCTGCGCGCACATTTGTCGCTGCTTGCGAGCTCCGGCAACGACTTCGTCCATCTTTCCGTCGGCGAGGCGGCGCGACACGCCAGCGACGAAACCCTCTCCGGCAAGCGACTGTCGCAAAGCCGCGATCCGCTGACCCGCGAGTTCGCGGACATCTATCGCCGCACCGCGCTGACCCTCAAGCCGGCCTTCGTCCGCTTCACCAGCAGCCACGCGCAGGCCGGCGTCATCTGGCAGCGGCTGGTCCTGCCGGTCGCGGTGCCCGACGGCCCGGCGCTGCTCGCGGTCTATTCCGAGCCGGTCAATCACAGCCTGGAGGTGTTCGAGCACCTGTTCCGGACCGCGGCCGAGGCCATGATCGTCGCCTCGCCGATCGCCAACGACGTCGGCCATACCGTGGACGGCTGGGTGCTGATGATGAACGACCGGGCGCGCGAATGCCTGCAATTCACCGGCAATATCGGCAACCTGCGGCTGAGCGATCTGCCGCAATTCCGCGACATCGCCATCTGGGGCCGGCTCTACGCGCCCAAGGGCGCGGCGGCAACGCCCTTGACCACCGCCGAGTTCGACCTCGAACTGATGCGTTTCCCGCGTGCCTTCGGCCTGCGGCTGCGGCCCAAAACAGGCTTTGCCGCCGAA
>JBDHSY010000187.1:0-6315 GCA_039808405.1 Xanthobacteraceae bacterium | reverse complement strand
TGCGGGCCGCCAGCATCCGCCGCAAGACCAGCGAGACCGAGGTTGAGGTGAGCGTCAGCCTCGACGGCACCGGCAAGGCCGAGGTGGCCACCGGCATCGGCTTTTTCGACCACATGCTGGACCTGCTGGCGCGTCATTCGCGCATCGATATCGCCGTGCGCGCCAAGGGCGATCTCCATGTCGATCACCACCACACCACCGAGGACGTCGGCATCGCGCTCGGCCAGGCGCTGCGCCAGGCGCTCGGCGACATGGCGGGGATCACCCGCTATGCCAGCCTGCACCTGCCGATGGACGAGACGCTGACCCGCGTCGCGCTCGACATTTCCGGACGGCCGGTGCTGGTGTTCCGCGTCGCCTTCCCGCGCGACAAGATCGGCGCCTTCGACACCGAGCTGGTGCGCGAGTGGTTCCAGGCGTTCGCCATGAACGCCGGCATCACGCTGCATGTCGAGACGCTGTACGGCGACAACAGCCACCATATCGCCGAGTCGTGCTTCAAGGGGCTGGCGCGGGCCTTGCGCACGGCAGTCGCGGTCGATCCGCGCAACGCGGGCGAAATCCCCTCCACCAAGGGCCAGCTCGGCGGCTGACCCTCGGGCCGGCTCCGGGCGGAAGGACGATCATGGCGGTTTACACAGTGCATGCCCGGATCGCGCGCGGCGACGCCGTGCCGCGCGAGCCTGAGCAATTCGTGTTCGTGCGCGACGGCTTTCATGTCTGGGCCATGGTGTTCGGCCCGCTGTGGCTGGTCTGGCACCGGCTGTGGTGGGCGACGCTCGGCTACATCGTCGTCATGGGCGTGATCGACGTCGCGCTGGCGGCGCTCGGGATCGGGTCGGGCGCCGTCATGCTGGTGATGGCGCTGTTCGCGCTGCTGATGGGTTTTGAGGCGACGACGTTGCGGCGCTGGACGCTGTCGCGCGGCCGCTGGCGGCAGGTCGGCATGGTGGCGGCGGGCGACGCGGAAACCGCCGAGCGGCGCTTCTTCGCTCGCTGGGCCGGCCGGCGCGATCTCGAAACCGATCCGCGCAGCATCGAGCGCGGCGCGCCGCCGCCGCAGCGGCCGGCGGAGCCGACGGTGCTCGGCCTGTTCCCCGATCCGGGACTGTCGCGGTGACCATCGCCATCATCGATTACGGCTCCGGCAACCTGCATTCGGCCGCCAAAGCGTTCGAGCGGGCGGCGCGCGGCCTCGAGCGGCCCGACCGTGTCGTGGTGACGCGCGACCCCGACGCCGTATTCCGCGCCGACCGCATCGTGCTGCCGGGCGTCGGCGCCTTCGCCGATTGCCGCAAGGGCCTCGACGCGCTCGACGGCATGGTCGAGGCGATGACGGAAGCGGTGCGCGACAAGGCGCGGCCGTTCTTCGGCATCTGCGTCGGCATGCAGTTGATGGCGACGCAGGGCAAGGAATACGTCGTCACGCCCGGCCTCGACTGGATCGCCGGCGACGTCGAGAAGATCGCGCCCGACGACGAGCGGCTCAAAATCCCGCATATGGGCTGGAATACGCTTACACCCTTGCGCGAGCATCCGGTGCTCGACGGCCTGCCGCTTGGCGACGACGGCCGCCACGCCTATTTCGTGCATTCCTACCAGCTCAACGCCGCGCACGAGGCCGACGTGGTGGCCCGCACCGACTACGGCGGGCCGATCACGGCCGTCGTGGCCAGGGACACCATGGTCGGCACCCAGTTTCATCCCGAGAAGAGCCAGCGCTTCGGGCTGGCGCTGATCGCCCGTTTCCTGAAGTGGACGCCGTGATTCTCTTTCCCGCAATCGATCTCAAAGGCGGCCAGTGCGTGCGCCTCGAACAGGGCGACATGGCCCGCGCCACGGTGTTCAACACCGATCCGGCGGCGCAGGCGCAGCGCTTTGCCGCGCAGGGTTTTACGTATCTGCACGTCGTCGATCTCGACGGCGCCTTCGCCGGCCGTCCGGTCAATGCGGCCGCGGTGGAGAGCATGCTGGCGGCGGTGACGATGCCGGTGCAGCTCGGCGGCGGCATCCGCGATCTCGCCACCATCGAGGGCTGGCTCGGCAAGGGCGTCGCCCGCGTCATCATCGGCACCGCGGCGGTGCGCGACCCGGCGCTGGTGAAAGCGGCGGCGAAGTGCTTTCCCGGCCGTGTCGCCGTCGGTCTCGATGCGCGCGACGGCAAGGTCGCGGTCGAGGGCTGGGCGGAGAGTTCTGAGGTCACCGCGCTCGAGATCGCCCGCCGTTTCGAGGACGCCGGCGTCGCCGCCATCGTGTTCACCGACATCGCCCGCGACGGGCTGCTCAAGGGCATCAACTGGGACGCCACCATCGCGCTGGCGGACGCCATTTCCATTCCCGTGATCGCTTCCGGCGGGCTGGCGTCGCTGGCCGACGTCGAGGCGCTGATGGCGCCGCGGGCGCGAAAACTCGCCGGCGCCATCGCCGGCCGCGCGCTGTATGATGGCCGCCTCGATCCGGCGGCGGCGCTTGATCTGATCCGCCGCGGACAGGCGGCATGAGCGAGGCGGATATGTTCAAGGTGCGCGTCATTCCCTGCCTCGACGTCAAGGACGGCCGCGTCGTCAAGGGCGTCAACTTCGTCAACCTGCGCGACGCCGGCGATCCGGTCGAGGCGGCGGTGGCCTACGACGCCGCCGGCGCCGACGAATTGTGCTTTCTCGACATCGCCGCCACCAACGAGAACCGCGGCACCATGCTCGACGTGGTGCGGCGCACGGCGGAAGCCTGCTTCATGCCGGTGACGGTCGGCGGCGGCGTGCGCACGCTCGACGACATCCGCGCCCTGCTGCGCGCCGGCGCCGACAAGGTGTCGATCAACAGCGCCGCGGTCGCGCGCCGCGAATTGGTCAAGGAAGCGGCCGAAAAGTTCGGCGACCAGTGCGTCGTCGTGGCCATCGACGCCAAGCGCGTGGCCCGCAGCGGCGGCGGCGAGCGCTGGGAGATTTTTACCCACGGCGGCCGCAAGGCGACCGGCATCGATGCGCTGGAATACGCGCAGGAGGTGGTTGCGCTCGGTGCCGGCGAACTGCTTCTGACCTCGATGGACCGCGACGGCACGCGCGCCGGCTTCGACATTCCGCTGACCCGCGCGGTGGCCGACGGCGTCGATGTGCCGGTGATCGCCTCGGGCGGCGTCGGCAGCCTCGACCATCTCGTCGAAGGCGTGCGCGAGGGGCATGCCAGCGCCGTGCTCGCCGCCTCGATCTTTCATTTCGGCGAGTACACCATCCGTCAGGCCAAGGACCACATGCGGCGCGCCGGCCTTGCCGTGCGCCTCGATCCGTAACCCGCTCCCGACAGGACGCGCCCGATGTCCTCCTTCACCCTGCACGACCTTGCCGCCATCGTCGACGCCCGCGCCGCCGGCAGCGGCGAGGTGTCCTATACCCGCAAGCTGCTCGACAAGGGCCCCGAGCATTGCGCCAAGAAATTCGGCGAGGAGGCGGTGGAGACGGTGATCGCCGCGGTCGGCGAGGATCGCGGCCGCTTCGTCTCCGAGGCCGCCGACACGCTGTTCCATCTGCTGGTGTTGCTCAAGGCGCGCGGCGTGCCGCTTGCCGAGGTCGAGGCGGCGCTGGCGGCGCGGACCAAGATGTCCGGGCTGGACGAAAAGGCATCGCGGCCGCCCGACTGACGGCGACGGGCCGGGGAGAGCGTCATGGATATGCGGATCGAGCAGCAATACAATCCCTACCGGGTGTTCTCGCGCAACGACTGGGCCAAGCTGCGCGACGACATGCCGATGACGCTGACCGCCGAGGAAGTTGCGGCGCTGCGCTCGACGCACGACCGTCTCGACCTCAAGGAAGTCCAGGACATCTACCTGCCGCTGTCGCGGCTGTTGTCGATGTACGTCGCGGCGACGCAGCGGCTGTTCGTGGCGCAGCGCCAGTTCCTCGGCATCCAGGACCGCAAGGTGCCCTACATCATCGGCGTCGCCGGCTCGGTGGCGGTCGGCAAGTCGACCACCGCGCGCGTGCTTCAGGCGCTGCTCGCGCACTGGTCGCCGAAGCCGACGGTGGCGCTGGTCACCACCGACGGCTTTCTGTTTCCCAACGCGGTATTGGAACGCCAGGGGCTGATGCAGAAGAAGGGCTTTCCCGAAAGCTACGACCTGCCGGCGCTGCTTGCCTTCCTCAGCGACGTCAAGGCCGGCCGCAGCCCGGTGCGCGCGCCGATCTACTCGCATTTGACCTACGACATCGTGCCCAACCAGTGGGTCGACGTGAACCAGCCCGACATCCTGATCGTCGAGGGCCTCAACGTGCTGCAGACCGGCCGGCTGCCGCGCGACGGCAAGGCGGTGCCGGTGGTGTCGGACTTTTTCGATTTCTCGGTCTATCTGGACGCCGACGAACCGGTGCTGCGCGACTGGTACGTCAGCCGCTTCCTGTCGCTGCGCAGCACGGCGTTCGCCGATCCGCGCTCCTATTTCCATCGCTATGCGGTCTTGTCCGACGAGGAAGCGATCGCCACCGCGCTGTCGATCTGGGAGCGCACCAACCTCGCCAACCTCGAGGATAACATCCTGCCGACCCGGCCGCGCGCGACGCTGATCCTCAAGAAGGGTCCGGATCACGTGGTCGAGACGGTGGCGCTGCGGCGGCTGTAACCGCTTTAAGCCGCGCGGCGGGTTTCGTCGGCGCCGAGGCGATAGGACAGCGCCTCGGCGAGATGGGCGCGGCCGATGGTGGCGGCGCCGGCGAGGTCGGCAATGGTGCGCGCCACCCGCAGCACGCGGTGATAGCCGCGCGCGGACAGCCGCATGGTGTCGGCCGCCTCCCGCAACAGGGACATGCCGGCGGCGTCGCATCGGGCGATCTCGTCGAGGATCGCGGCCGGCGCCTCGCCGTTGGTGCGGATGTGCGGCAGCCCGAGCCGCTCGAAACGCACGCGCTGCACCTCGCGTGCGGCCGCGACGCGCGCGGCGACCTCGCGCGAGCCTTCCGGCGGCGGCGGCAGGGCGAGGTCGGCGGCGCTGACCGAGGGCACCTCGATGCGCAGGTCGATGCGGTCCATCAAGGGGCCGGAGATGCGCGCCTGATAGTCGGCGGCGCAGCGCTCGACGTGGTTGCGGTGGCAGGCAAAGCCCGGCTCGTAGGCATTGCCGCAGCGGCACGGATTCATCGCCGCGACCAGCATGAAGCGCGCCGGATAGCTGACGCGGCGGTTGGCGCGGGCAATCGCGACCTCGCCGTTCTCGAGCGGCTGGCGCAGCGAATCGAGAACGCGCGGCTCGAACTCCGGCAGTTCGTCGAGAAACAAGACGCCGTTGTGCGCCAGCGAGATTTCGCCGGGCCGTGCGCGCAAGCCGCCGCCGGTCAGCGCTGCCATGCTGGCGGAGTGATGGGGCGCGCGGAACGGCCGCCGCGAGGTCAGCGCGCCGCCCTCGATCTCGCCGGCGACCGAGGCGATCATCGACACTTCGAGCAATTCCTGCGGTGCCAGCGGCGGCAGGATCGACGGCAGCCGCGCTGCCAGCATCGACTTGCCGCCACCCGGCGGGCCGACCATCAGCAGGTGGTGGCGGCCGCTGGCGGCAATCTCCAGCGCCCGCTTGGCGCTCTCCTGTCCCTTGATGTCGCGCAGGTCGAGCGCCGGGCCGACCTCCTCGTGCATTTCCGGCTGCGGCCGGCCGAGCACCTGCGTGCCCTTGAAATGATTGGCGATCTGGATCAGCGAGGCGGCCGCGACGATGGCGATTTCGGCGCCGGCCCAGGCCGCTTCCGGACCGCAGGCGGCGGGGCAGATCAGCCCGTCGTCGCGGGCATTGGCGGCGATCGCCGCCGGCAGCACTCCGGCGACCGGTGCAATCGAGCCGTCGAGGCCGAGTTCGCCGAGCACGGTGAAGCCGCTCAAGGCATCGGCGGGGATCGCGCCGATGGCGGCCATCAGGCCGAGCGCGATCGGCAGGTCGTAATGGCTGCCCTCCTTGGGCAGGTCGGCCGGCGCCAGATTGACGGTGATGCGCCGGGCGGGCAGCGCCAGCCCGGAGGCGATGAGCGCGGCGCGCACCCGTTCGCGCGCTTCCGACACCGCCTTGTCGGGCAGGCCGACGATGGTGAAGGCGGGCAGGCCCGGCGCGACCTGGACCTGGACATCGACGCTGCGCGCCTCGATGCCCTCGAACGCCACGGTCGACACGTGCTGAACCATGCTGCCCCGCCTGTTGCGGGAAGATTAGCGAAGTTTCAACCGTACCACAAGAACATTTGACGAACGAACCGGCCGGGGCGGCTTATGGCGCGGCGGCGGCCATGGGCGCGGGCGCGGGCTCGGGCGCGGGTTCGGCCGCGGCCGTAGCCTCGGCCA
>JBDHSY010000186.1:0-6318 GCA_039808405.1 Xanthobacteraceae bacterium | reverse complement strand
CACGCTCGCCGATTTTCTGCGAGCGCGGCTCAGTCTGACGGGCACCCATCTCGGATGCGAACACGGAGTTTGCGGCGCCTGCACCATTTCCGTTGACGGTGAGGCCGTGCGGTCCTGCCTGATGCTCGCCGTGCAAGCGGACGGGTCGGTAATCGTGACGGTTGAGGGGCTGGAGGCCGAAGACGGCCGCCTGTCCGCCCTGCAGGAAAGCTTTCACAAAAACTACGCGCTGCAATGCGGCTTCTGTACGCCCGGCATGCTGATGACGATCCACTCTTTGCTGTCTGCCGAGCCGGAAGCAAACGAGAGCCGTATCCGCGAAGTGATTTCAGGCAATTTGTGCAGGTGCACCGGCTATGAGCCGATCGTGCGGGCCGCGCTGGATGCGAGAAGTGCCTATGAGTAGCGGCGTGAAATCGCAAGGGGGCATAGCCGGCAACACATATGTCGGCCAGTCCGTCAAACGGGTCGAAGACGATCGCCTGCTGCGCGGGCGCGGGACGTTCGTTGCCGATGTGCCGGCGAGCAATGCCTTGTCTGCCGTCGTGCTTCGCAGTCCTGTTGCGCACGCGCGCATCCGCGCTATCGGCCTTGATGCAGCCCGCCAGCTTCCAGGAGTGGTGGCGATCCTGACTCACGTCAACATCGGCGCCGATATCCCGCATATCCCGCTGCGCCAGCAGGTGCTTGAGGAAGGCCGGCCTTACCTCCAGCCGGTGATTGCACGCGATCTCGTTCGCTATGTGGGCGAGCCTTTGGCGGTGGTGATCGCGCAGGATCAGGCGATTGCAGAAGATGCGCTGGAGTTGATTGAACTCGATTATGAGGAATTGCCGGCAGTTGTCACGACGCAGACATCGCTGTCCGGCGAGACGCTGCTGTTTGAGAACACCGGCACCAATCTCGCCTATACGATGAAGGCCCGCAAGGGCGATGCGGGCGCTGCCTTCGCGCGCGCGCACTATGTGCGGAAGGAGCGCTTTACGGTGCAGCGGCACATGGCGTCGCCGATGGAGACTCGCGGCCTGTTGGCGGATTGGGACCGGGAAAAGGGCCGGCTCGCGGTCTATGGTGCTGCCAAGGTGGCCTTTTTCAACCGCAGTCTGCTTGCCCGGTTTATGGGGCTGCCGCGTGAGGCGGTCGACTATTTCGAGGTTGACGTCGGCGGCGGCTTCGGCGCTCGCGGCGAGTTTTATCCGGAAGACTTCCTGATTCCCTTTGCCTCGCGGTTCGTATCGCGGCCCGTCCGCTGGATCGAGGATCGGCGCGAGCACTTCCTTGCGACGAATCACGCCCGTGAAATGGATGCCGAGATCGAGATCGCCTGTGACGAAGGTGGCAGGGTTCTTGCGCTGAGGGGCACGGTGAACACGAATATCGGTGCCTACCTGCGCACCAACGGGTTGACCGCGCCCCGAAACGTTACCCAGTTCTGCTCCGGTCCGTATGATGTTGCGAATATTGAGATCGATGCCCGCGCGTTGATGACCAACAAGGTTCCTGCCGGCACCTACCGTGGGCCAGGGCGCTACGAAGGCGCATTCTTCATGGAGCGCCTGCTCGATATGGCCGCGCGTGACCTGCGGATCGATCTGGCCGAGATCAGGCGCCTGAACCTGATCCCGGAAGACAAGATGCCGTACAAGATGGCGGTTATGTCGCATGTCGAGCCGGGCACCGAGACCTGGTGCGACAGCGGTGCCTACACCGAGGTCTTCGACCGGTGCCTGGCGGAGTTTGACTGGCATGGAAAGCAGCATCTGCAAGGGAAGTTGATTGACGGGCGCTACCATGGTCTGGGGCTGGCATGCTTCGTCGAAGGGGGCGCGGCGGGGCCTCGTGAAGGCGCGCGTATGGTTCTGGAGACCGACGGGTCGGTCTCCGTTTATGTCGGCTCGTCGGCGCTGGGGCAGGGCCTTGCGACGATCTTGACCCAGATTGCTGCCGATTCACTCGGAATGCCGATGGAACGCATCCGGGTGCATCACGGCTCGACGACCCATGTGAAGGAAGGGTATGGCTCGTTCCACTCCCGTTCGACGGTGATGGGCGGATCAGCCGTGCTGGAGTGCTCCGCCGTACTGTTGCAGGCCATTTGCGCGTTTGCTGCGTCGAAGGCCGATTGTCCGCTCGACGCCGTGCGCCTGCGGGACGGTGAACTGTGGGTGGGAGAGGAAAGACGATCGCTGGCCGGCTTGAGCGACGAGCCGATCGAGGTCGAGCACAGTTTTGCGAATTCCAAGCATACCTATAGCTACGGCACCCATGCGGTCCACGTTGCGGTCGATCCCAAGACCGGAGAGGTCGAGATTCTGGATTACTGCACCGTCGAGGATGTCGGCCGCGTGATCAATCCCGCCACCCTTCATGGTCAGGTGCTCGGCTCTGCCTACCAGGGTTTCGGAAGCACGTTTCTTGAGGAACTGGTCTATGACGAGGCCGGCCAGCTGTTGACGGGAACGTTCGCGGACTACCTGCTGCCGACAGCGACGGATTTTCGAGCGCCACGGTCCACCTCGCTGGGCTTGCGTCCGTCTCCGAACAACCCGCTCGGCGCCAAGGGGGCGGGTGAGGGTGGCTTGATTGCTGTGGGCGGAGCTGTCGGCAACGCGATTGCATCGGCGCTTCGCCATTTTTCTGCCGAGCCGTGCAGCCTGCCGTTTTCGCCCGCGCGCATCTGGCGCCTCATCAACACGTCAGGCAAGGAGCACGATGGGAGTGTGAGGCACTAGCCGGGAGGCGGTCGGCAGCTTTTCCAATCCATCGCTCACGACGACAAGGATACAGTCAATGGCAGGTCTTCCGCTTCTCAGCATACGCCTTCATGGAGACATATCGGCGCGCGACTGTGTCGCGCGCGCAGTGCTGGCGGAGAAAGCGGGATTCCATGCGGCCTGGTTTGCCGAAAATGCTTTTTCCAGAGGGATTCTACCTGCAGCTGCCGCCAGTGCGTTCGCAACTGAGCGGCTCAAGTTCCGGGTGGGTGTCTTCAATCCGACGAGCCGCCACCCGACGATGATGGCGATGGAGATCGGCGCGCTCGATGAACTGGCCGGTGGGCGGGTTGGCATCAGCATCGGTGCAGGCATCGGTGCGGCAGTCGCGAAGATCGGGGGTGATCCGAAATTGCCGTTGAACGGCATCCGCGACACCGTCGCCATCCTCAGAGGGCTGTTTGCAGGCGAGCAGATTGACTATGAAGGAAAGATTTATACGGCAAGGGGGATCAAGCTCGAATTTCAGACCCGTCACGACATTCCGATCTTCATCGCAGCCCGCGGCCGGCAGACGCTGAAGTTCTGCGGCGAAGCGGCGGACGGCCTTATCATCTCCAACATGTGCTCGCTCGACTATGCCGCGAAATCGGCCGCCGATGTCCGCTCCTCCGAGGCGCAAGCGCGGGGGACGCGCAATAGTACCGTGGTGCGCTATATCCCCGCCTGTGTTGCCACCGACGGTCGGCTCGCGCGGAATGGTGCGAAGCGTATGCTCAAAACGTTGGTGCCTTCTTTCTGGCGATTGAGCCAGCGGGTCGAGTCGGCGCGTGACGCCTTGTTCCTTGGAACGGGAATATCCGACGAGGAATTTGCGGACGCAGCCCGCCGTCTCGATGCGGGCGAAGCCCCGGAGACTGCGCTCAGCGATCGATTCGCCGCAGCCTTCGCGATTGCGGGGACGCCGGATGAATGCCTCGAACAGGCTCGCGCACACAAGGAAGTCGGGATTTCAGAACTGGCCATCACCTTCGATGGCAATACGTCGGATGACGATCAGGTCCGTCTTATCGCGGCAGCCCGCGCCTGATCGAGCGGAACAGAGCGTGTTCGCCCCTGATCGAACCGAAGCGCGCCTGGGCAAGGTCCACCGTCATGCTTCTTCGCCTTTGATATCGATGCTGGCGCCGAGCTTTTGCGATGCGCGACGGCTGGCCCCCACCACCATTTTGATCAGGTCGGCTTTACCATTTTCATCGAATGATCCGACCGCGACCGCACCGCTGATGGCGCCGACGGTTGCATTGTTCGAGTCGCGCACCGGCGAGCCGACCGAATAGACGCCGTCGCGGTTCTCCTGATCGTTGATGGCATAACCGACGCGGCGGACCTCTTTCAATTGATCCAACAGCACGTCGATCGAGGTGATGCTTTTTTCCGTAACCTTTTTCAGAGGTTTGCTCAGTATGGCGCGAACCTCTGCTTCCGACAGGTCGGCAATGAGAGCCTTGCCGAGGGCCGTCGTGTGCGGAAGAGTTGAGGTACCGATTTCACTTTTAACAGCGATCGGGCCGTTTCCCTGCATTGCCCCCATGTAGATGACGTAGTCGTTGCGCAGAATTCCGAGGAAGCCGGTGATGCCGTGCTCGGATAGCCGGCGCAGTTCCGGCGTTGCCGCCGACAGGAGATCGTTCTTGCGGAGAAAGGTCGAGCCGACCTGAAATGCACTATGGCCGATGACGTAGCGAGCGGTTTCCCCGGTCTGCTCAACGAAACCCTCTTCCGCCATCGTGCTGAGCAGACGCTGGGCGATGCTGGGTGAGTAGCGGAAATGACGAGCTACTTCGCGGACGCCGGCAGGCTCGCCTCGATCCGCCAGATATCGCAGGATATGCAGGGCCCGTTGAACCGACTGGTTCTTTTGGCCCCCTTTCTTGTCTCCGGTGGTCATTGGCCTCCCCTGCAACGACGTCACATCCGCTTCTAGGGAATGATGCTACCCATCATGAGCTACTAGGAGCTTGCCGTAACCTTGTAAATGCCGGATGTGGAAAGATATCAATCCTTTAGGTGGACGATAGGCTTCCCTTCGACCGTCGCGCCGGGAGGCGGCGAGTTGCTCCCAGCGGCGGCTCCGGCCTGCTTTCAGTTTCTAGATCGCCGTCAGGTATACCTGCCGCCGGTTTCCCACCTTTCCACATGCCCTTCGGGATCAATCGCGTAAAACCCCGCATAGAGGTTCACGGTGGGGTCGCAATGTGTCGCCTCAAGAAGAATCCGGTCGCCCAGGCGAAGAAGCGTGGTGCCGCCAGGCGGTGTCAGGATGCCATGCTCGTCGCCGGCAAATCGGTACGTCATTGGGCTACTGACGCCGATCATCAGCGTCGGGGAAGGGCCGTTCACCGCGAACGCCTTCGTGCCCGCATCGATGCTGACTTGCCCGGCCCGGTTGACCGAGACGACGGTCGCCAGCACGAACAGGCTTCTTTCGAAATTCATTCCGCCTTCGGAGCTGTCCTGCAGGCGCCCATAGTCGGCGTCCATGAATATATAGGAGCCGACCTGCAATTCGGTGAACAAGCCTTTGGCGTCGTAGACGCTCGTACCGGTGCCGCTTCCGGTGATGCAATCGACCGCGAGCCCCGCGCGCCGCAAGGCATCCGCGCACTCTTCCAGATACGCGGTGACCTTGCCGGCGGCCTCGCGGCGTGCCGGTTCCTCGACAATGTGCTGGGCCTGTCCGGCGAACCCCTGAATGCCGGCAAAAACAAGGCTGGCCGAGTTGTCGATTGCCCGTGCGACGTCAACGCAGGCCGAAATGTCGGCCGCGCCCGCCCGGTTCTGGCCCACGTCGATATCGACGAGAACGGGCAGTTGTCTGCCGCTGCCGCTGACCGCGGCCTCCAGCAGTGCGACCTGCCAGGGATGGTCGGCGACGACGGCGAGCTTCGTACGCCGGTTCGCCGCGGCAATCATTGCCGCCTTGGCCGGGTCGGCGATGGATGAGGTGAGGAGGATATCCTCAAATCCGGCGTCCACCAGATATCGGAGTTCAGCCACCGTCGCACAGGCCAGCCCCTTTGCCCCTGCCGCCACCTGACGCCGCGCGATGTCCGCCGACTTGTGCGTTTTGATGTGCGGTCGCAGCGACGTTCCCGTCGCAGCGGCACGCTGCGCCATGCTGGCGATGTTGCGGTCCAGTGCCGCAACGTCAACCACAAGAGCCGGCGTCGGAATGCTGGAGAGAGACGGGTGGCGGGGATCTACAGCCATGTGCAACTTTCGGGTCGACGACCGATCGGATCAGCGTGTCGAAGGATCAGACCTTCGGCATGACCTCTTCAGCAAACCATTGGCACTGCTCGTTGTATTCTTGAAGCGTGTTTACCGCGACGACCATCGCCGCGCAGTGGTCGACGCCCATGTCCTTGAGTTCGCCGATCTTGTCGATCACCGTCTGTGGCGATCCGACAAGGTTGGCCGAGACCTGGTATTTCGGATCGCGGCCGGTGTAGGCAAGCGACACGCGGTGCGCGACGAGGCCGGACTTCATGTAGGTGGCTTCGGCCTGCTCCTGTGTGCGCCCGAGCAGCAGGGAGAACTG
>JBDHSY010000185.1:0-6332 GCA_039808405.1 Xanthobacteraceae bacterium | reverse complement strand
TCGCCGACTATCCCGACTTCTGGCAGAACGTGAAGGAAGCCGGCAAGGGCATGCTGGTGTTCGGCCTCTACCACCCGAAGATGGCGCAGCCGCCGCTCGGCAAGGAGGTCGGCGACGCCTACACCGCCAAGACCAAGAACGAGCCGAACCGCCTGCTGTTCCAGGCCGCCGACTCGCTGTTCCTGATCGCGGACGCGATCAAGCGCGCGAAATCGACCGAGCCGGAGGCGATCATCAAGGCGCTCGGCGAAACCAAGTACACCGGCACGCGCGGCGAGATCACCTTCGCCAAGGACAAGGGCTTTGCCTTCAACCAGTGGCTCGAGGTGCCCTACGTCACCTTCCAGATGACCGAGGTCAACCAGAAGGTCGGCGATTCGGCGCTGGTGTCGCAGCCGGGCCAGCCGATCGACAAGAGCAAGCTGTGGAAGCCCGCTAAGTAGCGGGCGGCCACCTCGCCATGAGCGCCATCGACGTCGATCTCGCGGTCAACGGCTTCATCACGGGGCTGTTCTATGCGCTGATGGCGGTCGGCCTGTCGCTGATCTTCGGCATCCTGAAGATCGTGAACTTCGCCCATGGCGAGTTCTACATGGTCGGCGCCTACGCCTACACGCTGGTGGCGCTGGCGCTCGGCGTGCCGGTGTGGGTGGCGCTGCCGTTCGCCTTCCTGGTCGGCGCGGCTCTCGGCTGGGCCACGGAGCGGACCCTGATGCGTCCGCTCTACGCCGGCTACACCTCCTGGGGCTTGATGCGCGACGAATACGCCGTGATCGTCACCTTCGGGCTGTCGCTGTTCCTCATCAATCTCGTGGACAAGGTGATCGGGCCCTATGCCTATCGCGGGCCGCCTCTGGTCGAGACCAGCCGCGTCGTGCTCGGCCCGGTCCTCATCAGCGGCCATCGCCTGCTGGCCGCCGGCATCGCCATCGCGGTGATCCTCGCCACGGCGGCGCTGATCAAGTGGTCGTTCTGGGGCCAGCAGATCCGCGCCGTGTCGCAGAACCGGCTCGGCGCCTCGCTCGCCGGCATCGACACCGCGAAGGCCAGCGCCATCGTGTTCATGCTGTCGGGCGGGCTGGCGGCGTTCGCCGGCGCCCTGTTGTCGCCGGTGATCAACGCCTCGCCCGACGTCGGCATCTTCCCGGCGGTCAAGTCCTACATCATCGTCGTGCTCGGCGGCATGGGCTCGGTGCCCGGCGCCATCGTCGCGAGCCTGCTGCTCGGCGTCATCGAGAGTTTTGGGGCGGTGTACCTGTCCTACCAGTACCGCGACGCCTTCGGGCTGATCCTCCTGATGCTGTTCCTGCTGTTCCGGCCGCAGGGCCTGTTCGGCGAAAAAGGGCGGGAGGTGTGAGATGACGCAAGCCTCTCCCGCGCCCGCCGCCGGCGCGCAGCTCACCACCACCAAAACCACGGTCGAATTTCGCGCCGCGCTGGTGGCGATGGCGATCGTCGCGCTGATCCCGCTCGGCGTCAGCAACCCCTACTGGCTCGGCGTGCTGATCGTCTCGATGTATTTTGCGATCCTCGCCGGCGGCTGGAATCTGCTGGCCGGCTACACCGGGCAGTTCTCGCTGGCGCCGGCCACTTTCGCGATGATCGGCGCCTACACCACCGGGCTGCTCGGCACCTATTACAACGTGCCGCCGCTGCTCGGCATTGCCGCCGCCATCGTCGTGTCGGGGCTGGTCGGCCTCGTGCTGGGCCGCGCCGTGCTGCGCCTCGTCGGCCCCTATCTCGCGCTTACCACCTTGAGCTTCGCCGAGATCATGCGGCTCGTCGCCTCCAACTCGATCGACATCACCCGCGGCGACCTCGGCCTCGGCGTCGCCGGGCTGCCGATCGGCCGCCTCGCCTGGTATTACCTGTTCCTGGCCGTGCTGGTGGTGCTGCTGATCCTGTTCTATCTGCTGCTGCGCTCCAAGGCCGGGTTGTTCCTGCAGGCGATCCGTGACGACGAGGTGGCGGCGCGGCGCGCCGGCGTCGACGTGGTGTTCTGGAAAACCGCCGCCTTCACGCTGTCGGCGGCGGCCTCCGGCCTCGCCGGCGCGCTCTACGCGCATTTCGCCGAACTGGTGACGCCCGAACTCGGCCTGATCGCCCAGACCGGGCTGATCCTCAGCATGGCGGTGATCGGCGGCATGGGCACGCTGGCCGGGCCGCTGGTGGCGGCGTTCCTGGTCTATGTGCTGTCGGAATGGCTGCGCGACGTCGGCGGCTACCAGCTCGTGGTGTTCGCGGCGCTGGTCGTCATCTTCGCCCGCTTCTTCCGCGAGGGGCTGTGGGGGCTTGCCAAAGCCGCGGTGCGCCGCTGGAGGCAGGCATGACGCTGTTGTCCGTCAGGGGCGTGACCAAGCGCTACGGCGGCCTGACCGCCGTCAACGACGTCTCGTTCGACATCGTGGCCGGCGAACTGGTCGGCCTGATCGGCCCCAACGGCTCGGGCAAGACCACGCTGCTCAACATCCTCAGCGGCCTTGCCACCGCCGATGCCGGCGAAATCCTGCTCGACGACGCCCCGTGCCAGGGGCTGACGCCGGAACGGCTCGCCCATCGCGGCGTGATGCGCATGTTCCAGCTGACCCGCGTGTTCCGGCGCATGAACGTGATCGACAATCTTCTGGTCGCCGGCCGCGCGCTCGGCCTCGATCATACTGAGGCGCTCCAGCGCGCGCAGGCGCTGATCTCCGAACTGCGGCTCGACGCGGTCGCCGCGCTCGATGCCGGCCAGCTCTCCGGCGGCCAGATGAAGCTCTTGGAATTCGGCGTCTGCTTCATGGTGCCGCCGCGCATCGCGCTGCTCGACGAGCCGTTCGCCGCGGTGCATCCGACCATGAAGGAGATCATGGGCGCCTTCATCCGCGCGCGCCACGGCCGCGGCCAGACCTTCATCCTGGTCAGCCACGACATGCCGGTGGTGGTGGAATTGTGCCCGCGCGCGATCTGCATGAATGCCGGCGCGGTGGTGATCGACGCCACGACGCGCGAGGTGCTGAACGACGCCCGCGTCATCGAAGCCTATCTCGGGGGGCACGCGGCATGAGCGCGGTGCTGACCCTCGACGACGTCACCGCCGGCTACAGCGTCGATATCGACGTGCTGCGCAACTTGAGCCTCACCGTCGAGGCCGGCTCGATCACCGGGCTGATCGGGCTGAACGGCGCCGGCAAATCCACCGTGATGAAGGCGATCTGCGGCTTCCTCGTGCCGAAGGCCGGCCGCATCGTCTACGATGGCGAAGACATCACCGGCCTGCCGCCGCACAAACTGAGCGCGCGCGGCATCTGGTACATCCCGCAGGAATCCAGCCTGTTTCCGTTCATGACGGTGACCGAGAACCTGCGGCTGCCGCTGGAGAGCCTGTCGCGCGCGACCGGCACGCCCGACCGCGCGGAGATCGAGCGGCGCTTCGACGACATGCTGACGAAATTCCCGGCGCTGCGGCCAAAACTGCGGGCGCAGGCCGGCGACCTCTCCGGCGGCCAGCAGAAAATGGTGGAGTTCGCAAAGGCCTGGCTGATGCGGCCGCGACTGTGCCTGATCGACGAGCCGTCGATCGGCCTCGCGCCAAAAATCGTCGAGGAGGTGTTCGAGTGGATCAGGCTGTTCGCCGCCGAGCGCATGGCGATCCTGCTGGTCGATCACAACGTCCGCCGCGTCATCGCCATGTCGCACCGCATCTACGTGCTGAGCCTCGGCGAGATCACGGCGTCCGGCGAGCCGGCCGATTTCGCCGGCGACCTGCACGAGCAGGTCAAGCAGTGGCTCGGGATCAACTTCTGATTTCGCGATGCCGTCCGACCGCGCAGCCATCACCATTGCCGCCGAACCCGCAGACGTGGCGGCGTTCGCGCCCTACGGCACGCTGCTCGCCATCGACGCCGCAGGTGACGCCGGCCGCGCCGTCAATCAGGGCCGCGCCCGCCGCCTGCCCGGCTTGCGCGATCTCGCCCATGACGCCGCGGCCCGCCGTCCGGTGCTGGACCTCTACCGGGTCGAGCCGTCGACGCTGCCGTTTCCGCTCGTCTGTTTCGAGCGCCACCCGCTCACCGCGCAGGCGTTCGTGCCGCTTCAGGCGGCGCGGCTGCTGGTGACCGTCGCGCCCGACGACGGCGGCCGCCCCGACATCGGCCGCGCCCGCGCTTTCATCGTCGATCGCGCCATCGTCCACTACCGCGCCGGCGCCTGGCACGCGCCGCTGGTCGCGCTCGATGCGCCGGCCCGGCTGGCAATGCTGATGTGGGAGACGGGCGATGCTCGCGACTGCGAGGAGTTTTTTCCAGGCGAGCCAGTGACGGTAAACGGAGGCTAACCTACAGACGTTGAGCCCCGGAGCGCATCGCCGAAAGTAAGGACGTCCTGCGCCAGTCGCACCTTGGAGGCGTCGTCCGTCATCAGGGTCGGCACTGCGCAGACCGGCATTCCGACGGCTTCGGCTTCGGCCGCATCCCCCACGTCGATCACCAGCCCGTCGATCAGGCCGCGGTAATGCGCCGCGATCGCCCGGGTATCCGCCGCGACGCCGAGCTCATCCATGATCTTGCGCGTCGGCCCCTTGACCGCCTGGCCGCCGACCAGCGGCGACACGGCAACGACCGGAGCCCCCGCCGCCCGCACCGCGTCGCGCAAGCCCGGCACGGCCAACAGGGGATCGATGCTGAGATACGGATTCGACGGGCAGATCACCACCATCCGCAACCCTGCGGGCTGCAACGCCGCGCGCACCCCGGCGCTGAGCCGCGCCGTGTCGGCGCCGTCGAAACGGATCGTGCGGATCGCCGGCTCGCAGCGGCGCGCCACGAAGTAGCGCTGGAACGCCAGCTCCTCCTCCGGCGTCACCACGATGGTGCGGACCGGATCGTCGGTGACCGGCCAAAGCCGCGCGGTCAGCCCGAGCCGTTGCGCGATGTCGGCGGCGATGTCGGTCAGGCTCTCGCCGGCGGCCAGCCGGCGCGTGCGCTCGACATGCAGCGCCAGATCGCGGTCGCCGAGCGAGAACCACGTCTCGCCGCCGACCTCGGCCAGCGCCGCCATGAAATTCCAGCTCTCATCGGCCCGCCCCCAGCCGCGCTGCCGGTCGCTCAGTCCACTGAGCGTATAGAGCACGGTGTCGAGATCGGGCGAGATGTGCAGGCCGAGATGCTCGAAGTCGTCCGCCATGTTGACGACGACGTGCAGCCGCTCGCCGAGCACGGTCTGCAACCCCAGGGCCAGCTTGGCGCCGCCGACGCCGCCGCACAGCGCCACCACGCGGCCGTCGCCCGGTGCGGCCGTGGCTGCGCCGCTCATCGAAACAGGTCCTGCTCGCGTGGCCGCACCAATACCGAGGTGGGCTGCGGCGGCGCCGAACAGTCGAAGCCGCGCACATGCACCACCGGCCGGCCCTCGGCGCCCTGCCCCATCAGCAGGGAGGCGGCTGCGGCGAGTTCGTCCGCCACCGCGATTTCCGTAATCCGCATGGCGCGATCGAACAGGTCCGGCTCGCCGATCATGCTGCGCAGCGATGCAACGCCGGCGCTGCCGATGGCCACGCCGACCACGCCGTTGCGCCACGGCCGGCCAAAACTGTCGTTGATGACGACGCCGACCTCGACGCCGAACGCATCGCGCAATCCCTGCCGCAGCCGCTCGCTGCTGGCATCGGGGTCTTGCGGCAGCAGCAGCACCAGCGCCGTGCCGTCGGCATGGGCGATGTTGGATTCGTCGATGCCGGCATTGGCCATGACGAAGCCGAGCCGGTGCGCGACGATCATCACGTTCTGGCGGCAGCGCACCACTTCGGTGGATTCCGACAGCACCACCTCGATGTGGCGCGGGTCCTTGCCGACGACCTTGGCCAGCTCCAGCGCCCGCGCCGACGGCGTGACGTCGGCGAGATCGACGTAGCGGTTCTCCGCCTTGGACACGATCTTCTGCGCGAGGACGAACACGTCGCCCGTCGCCACGGCGAGGCCGGCGCGGCGCACGCCCTCGGCGACCAGCGCGACGAGATCGTCGCCCGGCTCAACCAGTGGCAAGCCGGGAAGCGCGGTGTAGGTGATGCTGCTCGCCACTGATCAATTGCTCCGCGCCCCGGGACCGCTACAGGGGTCCGGTCGCCAAGGCCGATCCGACTCGATCAAGGTCTATTTTAGCCGCGCCCGAACAGTTTTGCGAACAGCGCCTTCAGGCGGTCGCGGATCATCGAGGTCATCAGCGATCCCGCATCGAACTCGGCGGCGGCCGGCGGCGCCGCGCCTTCCGCGTGGGGCGACAGCCGGGCTTCGAGATTCTGCACGAACGCGCCGATCAGGCGATTGGCGACATCCTGCACCAGGCCGGAGCGGCTG
>JBDHSY010000184.1:0-6339 GCA_039808405.1 Xanthobacteraceae bacterium | reverse complement strand
GCATTACGGCTGGGTGATGGTCGCCGTCACCTTCCTCACCTCGCTGGTCTCGGCCGGCGCGGTCGGCGCGCCGGGCGTGTTCATCCGCCCGCTGGAGCAGGAGTTCGGCTGGTCCACCGCCGACATATCGGCGGCGCTGGCGATCCGCCTGCTGCTGTTCGGGCTGATGGCGCCGTTCGCCGCCGCCCTGCTCAACCGCTATGGCCTGCGCAACGTCACGGCGGCGGCGCTGGCACTGGTTACGCTCGGCCTCGTCGCCTCGCTCGGCATGACCGACCTGTGGCAGCTGGTGGTGCTGTGGGGGTTCGTGGCCGGCTTCGGCACCGGGATGACCGCGCTGGTGCTCGGCGCCACGGTGGCGGCGCGCTGGTTCACCACGCACCGCGGCCTCGTCGTCGGCATCCTGACCGCAAGCATGGCCACGGGGCAACTCGCCTTCCTGCCGCTGCTCGCCTGGCTGACCGACCTTTACGGCTGGCGGCTGGCGCTGTCGGTGGTTTGCGTCGGGCTGATCGTCGCCACCGTCGCGGTGCTGCTGTTGATGCGCGACCGGCCCTCCGATCTCGGCTTGCGCGCGTTCGGCGAGAGCGCGGACGCGCCACAGCCGGCCGCGCAGCACACCACCGGCTCGATCTTCGCCGCGAGCTTCAGCGCGTTGCGCGAGGCGTCGCGCGAGCCGCTGTTCTGGGTGCTGTTCTTCACCTTCTTCATCTGCGGCGCCAGCACCAACGGGCTGATCCACACCCACTTCATTCCGTTCTGCTCCGACTACGGCATGGCGGCGACCGCGGCAGCGTCGCTGCTCGCGGTGATGGGGCTGTTCGACTTCGCCGGCACCATCGGCTCGGGCTGGCTGTCCGACCGCTACGACAACCGCAAGCTTCTGTTCTGGTATTACGGCCTGCGCGGACTGTCGCTGATCGCGCTGCCGTTCACCGACTTCTCGCTCTACGGGCTGTCGCTGTTCGCGATCTTCTACGGCCTCGACTGGGTCGCCACCGTGCCGCCGACCGTCAAGCTGACGGTGGCGCGGTTCGGCCCCGAAAAGGCCAACCTGGTGTTCGGCTGGATTTTTGCCGGCCACCAGCTCGGCGCCGCGACCATCGCCTTCGCCGCCGGCGCATCGCGCACCTACCTCGCAAGCTACCTGCCGGCGTTCTTCGTCGCCGGCGCACTGTGCCTGGTCGCAGCGCTCGTCGTGGTCTCGCTCGGCCGCGACAAGCCGGCGCGCGAAGCCATCGCTGTGGCGTGACGCGTCGCGCTCAGTACGATTTCGGCAGACCCAGCACCTTCTCGGCGATGAAGCTCAAGATCAGTTCGCGGCTGACCGGCGCGATGCGCGGAATGAGGCTTTCGCGCAGATAGCGCTCGACGTGATACTCCTTGGCATAGCCGAAGCCGCCATGGGTCATCACCGCCTGCTCGCAGGCGTGGAAGCCGGCCTCGGCCGCAAGATACTTTGCGGCATTGGCGGCGGCCCCGGTCGGCAGGCCGCGGTCGTAGTGCCACGCCGCCTGGAGCGTCATCAGCCACGCCGCCTCCAGTTCGGCCCAGTTCTTCGCCAGCGGATGCTGGATCGCCTGGTTCTGGCCGATCGGCCGGTCGAACACGATGCGGCTGCCGGCATAGGCCGCCGCGCGCGACAGCGCGGCGTGGCCGAGGCCGACGGCTTCCGCCGCGATCAGGATGCGCTCCGGGTTCATGCCGTGCAGGATGTAGTCGAAGCCGCGCCCTTCCTCGCCGATGCGATCCTCGACCGGGATTTCGAAGTCGGCGATGAACAGTTCGTTGGAGTCGACCGCCTTGCGGCCCATCTTGTGAATTTCATGGACCGCGATGCGGCTGCGGTCGAGGCCGGTATAGAACAGGCTCAGGCCGAGGGTCGGCGAGGTCACGTCCTCCCTGGGTGTGGTGCGCGCCAGCAGCAAGATTTTTTCGGCGACCTGCGCCGAGGAAATCCACACCTTCTGGCCGTTGACGACATAGCGATCGCCCCGGCGCACGGCGCGCGTCTTGAGCTGCGTGGTGTTGAGGCCGGTGTTGGGCTCGGTGACGGCGAAGCAGGCGCGCTCGTGACCGGCAATGATCGGCGGCAGCATGCGTGCGCGCTGCGCATCGGTGCCGAACACCACCACCGGATTGAGGCCGAACACGTTGAGATGCACGGCGGAGGCGCCCGACATGCCGGCGCCGGATTCGGCAATCGCCCGCATCATGATCGCGGCGTCGATCAGGCCGAGCCCCGCGCCGCCATACTCCTCCGGCATGCAGATGCCGAGCCAGCCGGCCTCCACCATGGCGTGGTGGAATTCGGTCGGGAAGCCGCCGTCGCGATCCTTCGCCAGCCAGTAGGCGTCATCGAAGCGCGCGCAGATTTTTGCGATGGCCTCGCGAATGGACTGCTGCTGGTCGGTGAGCGCAAAATTCACTCGCCTGCTCCCTTGCCGACGGCGACCGCCCCGCGCCGCGGTTCGCGACCGATCAGCCCTTGCCGCCCAGCCGTTCGCGCAGCGCCGTCTTCAGCACCTTGCCGTAATTGTTCTTGGGCAGCGCATCGAGAAAAATATAGCGCTTGGGCCGCTTGAAGCGCGCGATGGTGGCGAGGCAGTGCGCATCGAGCGCGGCGTCGGTCGCGCTGGCGCCCTGGCGCAGCACCACGCAGGCGACGACGTTCTCGCCCCATTCAGGATCGGGCAGGCCGATCACCGAGACCTCGTGCACGGCCTCGTGCGTCAGCAGCGCCTCCTCCACCTCGCGCGGATAGATGTTGGTGCCGCCGGAAATGATCACGTCCTTGGAGCGATCCGACAGCGTGAGAAAACCATCGCCGTCGAGCCGCCCGACATCGCCGGTGCGCAGCCAGCCGCCGCGCAGCGTCTCGGCGGTCGCGTCCGGGTTGTTCCAGTAACCAAGCATCACCGGCGGCCCCTTGGCCTCGATCTCGCCGGTCTCGCCGGCCGGCAGCACTTCGCCGTTCGCGCCCGTGATGCGCACCTCGATCATGCTTTGCGCCACGCCGACCGAAGCGAGACGCTCGAGATAGCGCGGATGCCCGGTGTCGGCATGGAAACCGCGCGGCAGCGACGTGATCGTCATCGGCGACTCGCCCTGGCCGTAGATCTGCACGAAGCGCTGACCCATGGTGGCAATGGCGTCGCGGATATCGGCGAGATACATCGGCCCGCCGCCGTAGACGACGGTCTTGATGCCGTCGCCATCCTCGCCGCGCACCTTCGCGGCATCGACCAGCCGCCGCACCATGGTGGGGGCGGCGAACATCGAGACGTTGCGCAGGCGCTTTGCGAGATCGAGCACCTCGTCGGGCTCAAAGCCGCCGGACAGCGGCACGACGTGCCGCGCGGCCATGCGCACATGAATGAAGTTGTAGAGCCCGGCGCCGTGCGACAACGGCGCGGCATAGAGCGCGGCATCCTCATGCGCCACGGTATCGACATCGGTCGGGTAGCACAGCGACATGGCGATGAGATTGCCGTGGCTCAGCATCACGCCCTTGGGGCGCCCGGTGGTGCCGGAGGTGTAGAACAGCCACGCCAGATCGTCGGCCTCGCGCGGCGCCGGCCGGGCGGCACCCTCGCCGCTCGCCGCGATGCGGCCGAAGGCGTCGTCGTCGATGGCGAGACGCGGCAGCGGCGCCTGCAACTCCGCGCTCGCCTCGCCAAGCGGCCCGGCGGTGTCGGTAGAGACGAAGGCGAGTTTTGCGCCGCCGTTGTGACAAATCCACGCCGCCTCGCGGCCGTGCAGCTTGGCGTTGATCGGAATGACGACGGCGCCGATCCACCACACGCCGTAGAGGCATTCGAGATATTGCGTGGCATTGTGCGCGAACAGCGCCACGCGGTCGCCGGGCGCAACGCCATGCGCCGTCGCCAGATGGTGACCGATGGCGGCGGCGCGGCGGGCGAACGCGGCGTAATCCGCCACGATCTCCGTGCCGCTGAGCAGCGCCGGCGCATCGGGATCGAGCCGCGCGCTGGCGGCAAGCCACTCGGCGATGTTCATGCCCGCCCCCGAACCCGGCGAACCGTTACTTCGCCGGCTCGAGCAGCGAGACGTAGTTGGCGACTGCCGCCCCGCCCATGTTGAAGATGCCGGCCAGCTGCGGACCTTTAAGCTGCATGCCCTCGGGCGCATGCCCGGTCAGCTGCATCGCGCTCATGACGTGCATCGATACGCCGGTGGCGCCGATCGGGTGGCCCTTGGCCTTCAGCCCGCCGGACGGATTGACCGGCAGCTTGCCGTCCTTCTGGGTCCAGCCTTCCTTGATGGCGCGGGCGCCCTTGCCCTTTTCGGTCAGTCCCATCGCCTCGTATTCGATCAGCTCGGCGATGGTGAAGCAGTCATGCGTCTCGACGAAGGACAGATCGGACAGCGTCACGCCGCCGGCCGCCAGCGCGCGCTGCCACGCCACCGTGCAGCCCTCGAAGTCGACGATGTCGCGCTTCGACATCGGCAGAAAATCCTGCGCGTGCGCGGTGGCGCGGAAATTCACCGCTTTCCCCATTGTTTTCGCGGTCTCGCTGTCGGTCAAAACCAGCGCGGCGGCGCCGTCCGACACCAGCGAGCAGTCGGTGCGCTTCAGGGGCCCGGCCACGAACGGGTTCTTCTCGCTCTCGGCGCGGCAGAACTCGTAGCCAAAATCCTTGCGCATCTGCGCATAGGGGTTGGCGACGCCGTTCTTGTGGTTCTTGGCCGCGATCATGGCGAGCGCATCGGACTGGTCGCCGTAGCGCTGGAAGTAGGCTTGCGCGATCTTGCCGAACACGCCGGCGAAGCCGCCGGGGGTGTCGCCGTCCTCCGGCAGATAGGAGGCGCGCAACAGGTTCTTGCCGATCTCCGGGCCCGGCGTGCGGGTCATCTGCTCGACGCCGACCACCAGGACGAAGCGCGCGGCACCCGCGGCGATCGCCTTGATGCCCTGCTGCACGGCGGCCGAGCCGGTGGCGCAGGCATTCTCGACGCGGGTGGCGGGCTTGAAGCGCAGGCCGGGATCGGCCTGCAACACCAGCGCCGCCGTAAAATCCTGCGGCGAGAAGCCGGCGTTGAAATGGCCGAGCACGATCTCGTCGACGTCAGCGGCGGAAATGCCGGCGTCGGCCAGCGCCTCGCCCGCGACCTTCACCACCAGGCTCTCGACCGTCTCGGTGTCGAACTTGCCGAACGGCGTATGCGCCCATCCCACGATACTGGCTGTCATGGCTTGCTCCTCGCTGGTTCCGAAACGGGCCGCACTGGCGCCGGCCGCAATTGATATCGGTTTGGGGCAAGTTTTGCCGCGGTGCAAGAGGATTCGCGGTCGGGCTGACATGACGAAGGCGACACAACTGAAAGGCCAGCGCTCCCATGGCCGTCATGGCCGGGCATCGTCCCGGCCATCCACGTCTTTCTTGTTGAATGGCTGCTAAGACGTGGATGCCCGCGACATAGGCGTTCGACAGAACGCCGTTCTTTGAACGGCTAAGCGCGGGCATGACGGTGGCAGCGTATCTGCTTATGCCACGAAAGTTCCGCCCAGCTCGTCCTCGATATGGATGCGGACGATATCGTCAAAGGTCTTTTCGACCGTGGTGAAACCGAGTTCGCGGGCGCGTGTCGCCGCAAAATTGCGCGGCCAGCCGTCGACGATGCCGATGATGAACGGATCGGGCTCGCGGCGAATGCGGGCCACGACCTTGTCGCCCGCCACCCGGCGCAGCGCGGCGATCTGTTCGCCGACGGTGGCTGACAGCCCCGGCATGGTCAGGTTGCGGCGCGGGCCGACGGCGGCGAGATCCATGGTGCCGGCATGGATCAGAAAACCGACCGCCGAGCGCGGCGAGGCATGCCAGTGCCGCACCTCCTCGGAGACCGGCAGCAGCGCGTCCTTGCCCGCGAGCGGCTCGCGCAGGATATTGGAGAAGAAGCCGGAGGCCGCCTTGTTTGGCGCGCCGGGGCGGATGCAGATGGTCGGCAGCCGGATGCCGATGCCGTCGAGGAAGCCGCGGCGCGAATAATCGGCCAGCAGCAGTTCGCCGATCGCCTTCTGCGTGCCGTAGCTGGTCAGCGGCGTCGTGAAGAACTCGTCGCCGATCGACGACGGGAACGGCGCGCCGAAGACCGCGATCGACGACGTGAACACCACGCGCGGGTAGTACGGCGCCTGCAGTCCCTGCTGCCGGATCGCCTCGAACAGGTAGCGCGAGCCGTCCAGGTTGATCCGGTAGCCCTTGTCGAAGTCGGCTTCGGCCTCGCCGGAAACGATCGCGGCCAGGTGGAAGATCACGTCCGGTCGTGCCGCCACGAGCCGGCGCACGGACTGCTCGTCGGAGATGTCGACGGCTT
>JBDHSY010000183.1:0-6374 GCA_039808405.1 Xanthobacteraceae bacterium | reverse complement strand
AGATTGGCGACCTGCGCCCGCGAGGTGCCGTAAAGCGAGCGCGCCCGCTTGGTTTCGAAGCGCGGCGCCACCGTGACGGCCCCGTTCTCGAACTTCACCTCGACGTCGTCGTGGACGACGAACTGGCGCTGGCCCTTCGGCCCCTTCACCGTCACGGTCTGCCCATCGACCGTCGCGGTGACGCCCGAGGGAATGCCGACCGGCCGCTTGCCGATACGAGACATGGCTTTATCCCTTCAAAATCCTCAGAACACCGTGAAGAGGACCTCGCCGCCCACGTTCGCCTCGCGGGCGTCGTGGTCGGCCATCACTCCCTTCGGCGTCGACAGCACCGAAATGCCGAGACCGTTGTTGACGCGCGGCAGATTCTTCACCGAGGCATAGACCCGCCGCCCCGGCTTCGACACCCGCTCGATCTTGCGGATCACCGGCTCGCCGTCGAAATACTTCAGCTCGATCTCGAGCTCGCTGCGGCCGCCGGCATGCTCCACGCTGGCGTAGCCGCGGATGTAGCCTTCCGCCTTGAGCACGTCGAGCACGTTGGCGCGCATGCGCGAGCCCGGCGAGGAGACCTTGGTCTTGTTGCGCATCTGCGCGTTGCGGATGCGGGTGATGAGATCGCTGATCGGATCGTTCACGGACATGCCTTGCGCTCCCCTTACCAGCTCGACTTCACCAGGCCCGGCACCAGACCCTTGGAGCCCATCTCGCGCAGCGCGATACGGGAGAGCTTGTGCAGACGGTAGACGGCGCGCGAACGGCCGGAGACCTCGCAGCGGTTGCGGATGCGGGTCGGCGAGGAGTTGCGCGGCATCTCGGCGAGTTTGAGGCTCGCGGCGAAACGCTCCTCCAGCGGCAGCTTCTTGTCGGCGATGATCGCCTTGAGACGCGCGCGCTTGGCGGCGGCGTTCTTCACCAGCCGCTTGCGGTGGTTGTTCTTCTCGATCGAACTCTTCTTCGCCATGTGTGGCTCCTTACGTTTCCGCGTTTGAGCTGCTGTCAGCGGCTCACTGCCGGAACGGGAATTTGAATGCGGCGAGCAAGGCACGCGCCTCCTCGTCGGTCTTCGCGGTGGTGCAGACCGTGATGTCCATGCCCCAGGTCTCCGCGATCTTGTCGAAGTTGATCTCGGGGAAAATGATGTGTTCCTTGAGGCCGAGCGAATAGTTGCCGCGGCCGTCGAAGCTCTTCGGGTTGAGGCCGCGGAAGTCGCGCACGCGCGGCAGCGCCACCGTCACCAGGCGGTCGATAAACTCGTACATGCGCGCCTTGCGCAGCGTCACCTTGCAGCCGATCGGCTGGTTCTCGCGCAGCTTGAAGGTGGAGATCGCCTTGCGCGAATAGGTGATGATCGGCTTCTGGCCGGCAATCAGCGCAAGGTCGGCGGCGGCAAGCTCGACCTTCTTGCGGTCGTTGACGGCCTCGCCGACGCCCATGTTGATGACGACCTTGTCGAGGCCCGGCACTTCCATGACGTTGGCGTAGCCGAACTTCTCCGTAAGCTGGCCACGGATCTTGCGATCGTATTCGCCGCGCAGGCGCGGCACGTAAGCAGTGTCAGCCATCAGATTTCCGCTCCCGTGCGCTTGGCGATACGCACCTTCTTGCCGTCCGCCTGGATCTTGAAGCCGACGCGGGTCGGCTTGCCGTCGCTGCCCACGACGGCAATGTTCGACAGGTGGATCGGACTCTCCTTGGAGATGATGCCGCCTTCCTGGTTCTGGGTCTGCTTCTGGTGGCGCTTGACCATGTTGATGCCGCGCACCAGCGCGCGGCCCTCGGCCGGGCGCACCTCGAACACCTCGCCGGTGCGGCCCTTGTCGCGACCGGTCAGCACGACGACCTTGTCGCCCTTGCGGATTTTCGCGGCCATTACAGCACCTCCGGCGCCAGCGAAATGATCTTCATGTGGTTCTTGGCGCGCAGTTCGCGCGGCACCGGTCCGAAGATACGGGTGCCGACCGGCTCCGACTGGTTGTTGACCAGCACGGCGGCGTTGCGGTCGAAGCGGATCACCGAGCCGTCGGGACGGCGGATGTCCTTCGCCACGCGCACGACGACCGCCTTCATGACGTCGCCCTTCTTCACCTTGCCGCGCGGAATGGCTTCCTTGACCGACACGACAATGACGTCGCCGACCGTGGCATAACGGCGCTTGGACCCGCCAATCACCTTGATGCACATGACACGGCGTGCGCCTGAATTGTCGGCCACGTCGAGGTTGGTCTGCATCTGGATCATTGATGCACCTCGTCCTCTTTCTCTGCTGCGCCTCTAGCGCTGCGTTAAGCTGTTTTCTTCTCGCTCTGGACCACGGTCCAGCGCTTCTGTTTCGAAAGCGGCCGGGATTCCTCGATCCACACCACGTCGCCGACCTTGAACTCGTTGTTCTCGTCGTGGGCGTGGTAGTTCTTCGAGCGCCGGATCGTCTTCTTGTAGAGCGGATGGGTGAAGCGGCGATCGACGCGCACGACAATGGTCTTGTTCTGCTTGTCGCTGACGACGACGCCCTGAAGGGTTCGTTTCGGCATCGTTGGCCCCTTACTTGGTCTTGGCGGCGCGCTTCTGCGCGGCAACGGTCTTGATGCGGGCGATGTCGCGGCGCGCCTCGCGCAGCCGCGCGGTGTTCTCGAGCTGGCCGGTGGCGCGCTGGAAGCGCAGGTTGAAGCGCTCCTTCTTCAGCCCGGCGATGGCGTCGGTCATCTGGTCTTCGCTCATCGCGCGGATGTCGTCGATCTTGAGCTTGCTCATGACGGTGTTCCCTACTCGCCGATGCGCGCCACGAAGCGCGTCTTGATCGGCAGCTTGGCGGCGGCCAGCGTCAACGCCTCGCGCGCGGTCTCGCTGCCGACGCCGTCGATCTCGAACAGGATGCGGCCGGGCTTGACCCGCACCACCCAGAACTCGGGCGCGCCCTTGCCGGAGCCCATGCGCACTTCGGCCGGCTTCGACGACACCGGAACGTCCGGAAACACGCGGATCCAGACGCGGCCGACGCGCTTCATGTGGCGCGTCAGCGCCCGGCGCGCGGCCTCGATCTGACGCGCGGTGATCCGCTCGGGCGCCATCGCCTTCAGGCCGTACTGGCCGAACGCCAGCGTCGCACCCGAGGAGGCGACGCCGTGAATCCGGCCCTTGTGCGCCTTGCGGAACTTGGTTTTCTTTGGCTGCATCATGGCGTTACGCCCTCAAACCTTCTCAGCTCTCGTCACGCCGCGTCGCGGCGCGGACGCGATCCTTCGCCCTCGGCCAGGCGCTTGTCCTGCGCCATCGGATCGTGCTCCAGGATCTCGCCCTTGAAGATCCACACCTTGACGCCGCAGGTGCCAAAGGTGGTGAACGCGGTGGCGACACCGTAATCGACGTCGGCGCGCAGCGTATGCAGCGGCACGCGGCCCTCGCGGTACCACTCCATGCGGGCGATCTCGGCGCCGCCGAGCCGGCCGGAGCAGTTGATGCGGATGCCTTCGGCGCCGAGCCGCATCGCCGACTGCACCGCGCGCTTCATGGCGCGGCGGAACGCGACGCGCCGCTCGAGCTGCTGGGCGATCGATTCGGCGACCAGCGTGGCGTCGAGCTCGGGCTTGCGAATCTCGACGATGTTGATGACAACGTCGGAGGCGGTGATGTCGGCCACCTTCTTGCGCAGCTTGTCGATGTCGGCGCCCTTCTTGCCGATCACCACGCCCGGACGCGCCGAGTGGATGGTGACGCGGCACTTCTTGTGCGGGCGCTCGATGACGATGCGCGCAACGGCAGCCTGCTTCAGCTCCTTGTGCAGCAGCTCGCGGATCTTGACGTCCTCGTGCAACAGCCGGCCATACTCGTTCTTGCCGGCATACCAGCGCGAGTCCCAGGTGCGATTGATGCCAAGCCGCAGCCCGACCGGATTGATCTTCTGACCCATCGTTCTCTCCTCGCGCCCTACGCGGCCTCGTTCTCGACCTGACGAACGACGATCGTCAGCTGCGCGAACGGCTTCATGATACGGCCCGAGCGGCCCCGGCCGCGCGGCGCGAAACGCTTCATCACGATGCCCTTGCCGACGTGGGCTTCCGACACGACGAGGGCGTCCACGTCGAGGTCGTGGTTGTTCTCGGCGTTGGCGATCGCCGACTCCAGGCACTTCTTGACATCGACCGCGATCCGCTTGCGCGAGAATTGCAGGTCGGCCAGCGCCGAGGAGGCTTTCTTGCCGCGGATCAACTGCGCCACCAGATTGAGCTTCTGCGGGCTGACGCGCAGCATCCGTGCCACGGCCTTGGCCTCGTTGTCCGGCAGGCGCCGTTCGCGCTTGGGTTTGCTCATCGCTTCGTCCTCAGGACCGTTTGGCTTTCTTGTCGCCGGCATGGCCGTGGAAGGTGCGGGTCGGCGAGAACTCGCCGAACTTGTGACCGACCATTTCCTCGTTGACCGAGACGGGGACGTGCTTGTGACCGTTGTAGACGCCGAAGGTCAGGCCGACGAACTGCGGCAGGATCGTCGAGCGGCGGCTCCAGATCTTGATGACGTCGTGCCGGCCGGACGAGCGCGCCGCATCTGCCTTCTTCAGCAGCGAGGCTTCGACGAACGGACCTTTCCACACCGAGCGTGCCATGGCAGCGATCCTTACTTCTTCTTCTTCCGCTTGTGGCGGCTCACGAGAATGAACTTGTTGGTGGACTTGTTCGCGCGCGTCTTCTTGCCCTTGGTCGGCTTGCCCCACGGCGTCACCGGGTGACGGCCGCCGGAGGTGCGGCCTTCGCCGCCGCCGTGCGGATGGTCGATCGGGTTCATGGTCACGCCGCGGTTGTGCGGGCGGCGGCCGAGCCAGCGCGAGCGCCCGGCCTTGCCGATCGAGGTGTTCATGTGGTCCGGGTTCGACACCGCGCCGATGGTGGCGCCGCAGCGGCCATGCACCAGACGCTGCTCGCCCGAATTGAGCCGCAGGATCACGTAGTCGTGGTCGCGGCCGACGATCTGCGCGTAGGTGCCGGCCGAACGCGCGAGCTGGCCGCCCTTGCCGATCTTCAGTTCGACGTTGTGGACAATGGTGCCGATCGGCATGTTGCCGAGCGGCATGGAATTGCCCGGCTTGACGTCGACATAGCTGCCGGCCACCACGGTGTCGCCGGCAGCGAGCCGCTGCGGCGCCAGGATGTAGGCCTGCTCGCCGTCCTCGTACTTGATCAGCGCGATGAAGGCGGTGCGGTTGGGATCGTATTCGATCCGCTCGACGGTCGCCGGCATGTCCACCTTGGTGCGCCGGAAATCAACCAGGCGATAGGTCTGCTTGTGGCCGCCGCCGCGGAAGCGCACGGTGGTGCGGCCGGTGTTGTTGCGGCCGCCCGCCGAGGATTTGCCCTCGGTCAGCGCCTTCACCGGCTTGCCCTTATGGAGGCCGGCGCGATCGACGATGATCAGCTGGCGCTGACCCGGCGTCGTGGGATTGATCTTTTTCAGTGCCATCGCCGTTGAGCCTTACAGTCCGGTGGTCACGTCGATGCGGTGGCCCTCTTCGAGGGTCACGATCGCGCGCTTGGAGTCCGATTGCGTCCCGAAGGTGCCGCGAAACGCCTTGGTCTTGCCCTTGCGCACCAGCGTGTTGACGCTCTTGACCTTGACGTCAAACAGCTTCTCCACCGCCTCCTTGATCTGGGGTTTGGTGGCCTTGGCCGCGACCTTGAACAGCACCTTGTTCTGCTCGGAGGCCGTGGTCGCCTTCTCGGTGATGACCGGGGAGACGATGACGTCGTAAAACTTCGGATCGATCGTCATTTGAAGCGCGCCTCCAGCGCATCGATGGCGGCCCGCGTCAGCACGAGCTGGTCGCGCCGCAGAATGTCGTAGACGTTGAGGCCCTGGATCGGCAGCACGTCGATATGCGGCAGGTTGCGCGCGGCGATGGCAAAGCCCTCGTTCAGCTCCGCGCCGTCGACGATCAGCGCGCTGGTGATCTTGAGCGTCGAAAAGTGCCCGGCCAGCACCTTGGTCTTGGCCTCGGCGACGCTGGCGTTGTCGATCACGATCAGCCCGCCGGCCCTGGCCTTGGCCGACAGCGCATGGCGCAGCGCCAGCGCCCGCACCTTCTTCGGCAGGTCGAAGGCATGGCTGCGCACGACCGGCCCAAAGGCGCGCCCGCCGCCGCGGAACTGCGGCACGCGGGCCGAGCCGTGACGGGCACCGCCGGTGCCCTTCTGCTTGTACATCTTCTTGCCGGTGCGGGCGATCTCGCCGCGATCCTTGGTCTTGTGCGTGCCGGCCTGGCGCTTGGCGAGCTGCCAGTTGACGCAGCGCTGGATGATGTCCTTGCGCGGGTCGAGACCGAAGATCTCATCCGAGAGCTGGACCGACCCGGCGGCCTTGCCCTCGAGCGTGGTGACTTTCAGTTCCAT